>DATGZZ010000153.1:0-2374 GCA_035296945.1 Reyranella sp. | reverse complement strand
GTGCTGCACCGTGGTGATGCCCGAGCCGATCATCTCGAAGGCCGAATAGAGCGTGTCGAGATAGAGGTCGAGGTTGCGGATCACCATGCGGGTGATGAACCAGAGCTCCAGCGGCATGTCGGGCGAGCCGAGCTGCACCGGCGTGAGGCCGACATGGTGATGGCCGTTGACGAAGCCCGGCAGCAGGATCTCCTTGCCGGTGCCGATGACGGGGACGGTCGGGTGCTTGGCGTGCAGGTTGTCATAGGTGCCGACGGCTGTGATGACGCCGTCCTCCTGCAGTACGGCGCCATCCTTGATCTCGTTCCAGGTGAAGCGATCCTTTACGCCGGTGATGGCGGCGCGGCTGCGGATGAGCGTGGCGGGCATCTGGCTCTCCTTTCATTGCCCTCCCCCGTCTTACGGGGGAGGTGCCCCGTCATACGGGGCGGAGGGGGAAGGCCCCAAAGGCGATCCCGGAACATGACAGATCATGACTCATGATCTGAAACTGGTGACATCTCGGGTGGGGCTTTCCCCCTCCCTGCCCTCCCCCGTATGACGGGGGAGGAAATGAGGGACGGGGGAGGAAATGAGATGGTCAGGCCGTCATGGCCTCCTGCTCGGCGAAGGCGCGATCGACCTCGTCGCGTAAAAGCTCGGTGAGCTGGATGCGCAGCGCCTCGGCCTCGCGGCTGAAGAGGTTGCGCGGGCGGGCCAGGTCGATCGGCACGATGGTCTTGATGCGGCCGGGCCGCGAGGTGAAGACGACGACGCGGTCGGCGAGCGCCACCGCCTCGTCGATGTGATGGGTGACGAACAGGATCGAGGCGCCGGAATCGCGCCACACGTCGAGCAGGAAATCCTGCATGCGGGCGCGGGTCTGCACGTCGAGGGCGGCGAAGGGCTCGTCCATCAGCAGGACCTTGGGGCGCATGGCCAGCGCGCGGGCGACCGCCACGCGCTGGCGCATGCCGCCCGACAGCTCGTCGGGACGCTTGTCCATCGCCGCCTTGAGGCCGACGCGCTGCAGCGCCTCGGCCGCCACCTTGCGGCGCTCCGCCTGGCCAGCGCCGCGGATGGCCAGCCCGAAGCTCACGTTCTGCCACACCGTCAGCCAGGGGAAGAGCGAGGTCTCCTGGAAGATCAGGCTGCGCTCGGGCGATGGCGTCTCGACCAGGTCGCCGAACGACCAGGTGAGGCCCTCGGTCGCCTCCTCGAGGCCGGCGATGAGATAGAGCAAGGTGCTCTTGCCGCAGCCGGACGGCCCCAGGAAGACCACGAACTCGCCCGGCGCGATGTCGAGGTTGACGTCGCGCAGGGCTTCGTGCGCCCGTTTGGTGCCGGCCGCCCAGGTCTTGCCGACGCCGCGGCAGACCACGGCGTCTCTTGACGAAAAATGCGGGGCGCTGTCAGAGACCACGCAGCTTCTCCTGGGTGTCGGGGAGCCAGTAGAGGATGCGGCGCTGGGCGAGCCGCAGCAGCCAGTCGAAGGCAAAGCCCAGCACGCCGATCACGGCGATGGTGAAGAACACCAGCGAGGGATTGAAGGTGTTGCGCGCCAGCATGATGACCTGGCCCATGCCGTAGCCGACGCCGGTCGATTCGGCGACCAGCACCACCATCCAGGCGCCGAACAGGTTCATCCGCAGCACCTGCAGCATGCCGGGCAGGATGGCCGGCACGATGACGCGGCCGTAGATCTGCCGCTTGGAGGCGCCCATGGTGCGCGCGACGTTGATCAGGTTGGGCGGCACGCCGTCGATCTGGGCGATGGTCGCCAGCACCATGTGGAAGAACAGCGCCACCACCACCATGAAGATGGCCGGCGCATTGCCGATGCCGAACAGGAAGATTGCCACCGGTAGCCAGGCGATCGGCGACACCGGCGACAGCAAGGTCACGGTCGGCAGCACCAGCTTGTCGAAGACATGCCAGTAGCGCACCGCGACGCCGATGCCGATGGCCAGCACGGAAGCAAGGACCAGCCCCACGAACACGCGCATAGTGGTGGCGGCCACGGTGATCATCACCGATTCCAGCGCCGACGGGCCCTCGCCCATGGATTGGCCGACCTGCCAGCGGGTCGCGGTGTTGAAGAACTTGCCCTGCTCGCCGAAGTTACTGAGGAAGATGTGCGGAGGCGGCAGGAGCTGTGGATCGGCCCAGCCCATCGCCCAGCACAGCTCCCAGATGCCAGCGAACAGGCCGACCGACAGGCAGGTCCACCAGACCTTCGACAGCCAGTCCATGCCGGCCAGGGCGGCAAAGAGGCGCGTTGCCGCCGCCGGGCGCGATGTCCCGGTTGAGTCCGCCCTGGCGTCGCCTTCGACCACCGCCATCGTCAGGCCGAGGCCGACTTGTACTTGAGCTTGCCGTAGAGCTCGGGGTTCTC
>DATGZZ010000152.1:0-3846 GCA_035296945.1 Reyranella sp. | reverse complement strand
CGACTGGATGCGCGAGCGCCTTGCCGAGCCGCTGACCGTCGAGCGGATGGCCGACCGCGCGGCCATGAGCCCGCGCAACTTCGCCCGCGTCTTCACCGCGGAGACGGGCACGACACCGGCAAATGCCGTCGAGCGGCTGCGGCTCGAGACGGCGCGCGCCGCGGTCGAGACCAGCCATGCCACTCTCGATCGTATCGCCGAGACGACCGGCTTCAGCGATCCGGGGCGGATGCGCCGCGCCTTCCTGCGTAGCTTCGGACAGCCGCCGCAGGCTCTGCGGCGGGCCCGCGCACGGGTCAACGCTCGTGCAAATCCTTCAGCGCCGCCGCTATCGCTTCACGAGTCTCCGTAGGCTGCTGGCCGATCGCCACGCCGAGCTGATGAAGCTGGCGGCGCAGCGTGTGCACCTGATCGAGCAGGTCGACCACGGTCTCGACCGCTTCGTCGTCGAAGCCGAGATCGTCGGTCAGGTCGACAAGGAGACGCGCGCGCGCCACGTCGACCGGTTCGAAGACCCAGTTCTGGCCATTGGCCGCGGGACGGAGCAGGCCGCGCGCGACCCAGCGCTCGACATGGACAGTGGTGAGGCGGTGGTGGACGCGCAGCAGTTCATCGAGCGTGGTCATGTGAACTGATCCATCGACTTGCGCGGGTCGTAGGCGCGGCCCGCCTCCCACTTCTCCAAAAACTCCTTCAGGGCGTCGTCCGGCGCATCCGGCATCACGACCTTGAGCTTGACGTACTGATCGCCGTGCTGGCCCGACTTGCGGTCGAGCAGGCCGCGGCCCTTCAGCCGCAGCGACGTGCCGGTGTTGGAGCCGGCCGGCACGTTCAGCATGACCGGCCCGCCCACCGTCGGCACGCGGATGCGGCCACCCAGCACCGCCTCGGTTGGCGTCACCGGCAGCTCGACATGGATGTCGTTGTCGCGGGGCTCGAAGAAGGCGTGCGGATCGACGTGGATCTCGACATAGGCGTCGCCCGCCGGGCCGCCCTTGCTGCCCGGCATGCCCTGCCCCTTCAGGCGCAGCGTCTGGCCGTCGGTCGTGCCCTCGGGGATGTCGATGTCGAGCGTCTTGCCGTCCGGCAGGGTGACCCGCTGCTTGCCGCCGCGCGCCGCCACCAGGAACGGCACGCGCAGGCTGTAGGTCACCGGCATGCCGCCCATGTCGAACCCCTCGCCGCCGGGGCGGAACGAAAAGCCGCCCGCGCCGGCGCCGGCCCGGCCGCCTCGCGCGCGGCCGAACATGTCGGAGAAGATGTCGCCCATGTCGACAAAGGCCTCCTCGCCGCCCGACCGCTCGTACTTGGCGCCGCCGAAGCCGCCAGCATGGTCGCGGTAGAAGCCACGCGGCGGCATCTCCTGGCCGGTGGCGTCGATCTCGCCGGCGTCGAAACGGCGGCGTTTCTCGGCATCCGACAGGATGTCGTTGGCCTGCGAAATTTCCTTGAACTTGGCCTCGGCCGCCTTGTCGCCAGGATTGAGGTCGGGATGATGCTTCTTGGCGAGCTTGCGGAACGCCTTGCGGATGTCGTCGTCCGAGGCGGTCCTCGGTACACCAAGGACGGAATAGGGATCAGCCATGACCCGTCAAATGTGATGTCGATTCAGGCTGTTGCAAGTCCCCGCCGGCCGACCGCATCGACGAACAGCCGATACTTCACGCTGTCGACCGACAATTCGCGCCCCCAGCTCACCAGGTCGCTCCACGGATCCTTGAGCTTGCCCAGTCCCGAGACCACAGCCACCACGGTGCCGACATCGATCCTGCCCTCAATGGCGAACCAGCCGCCGACGCCAAGCGCTACGGCCACGGCGAAGGCGTACATCAGGTTCATGCCGACATTCATGCCGTACTTCAGCTTGTAGATGCCCATGTTGAGCTCGAACACCCGTTCGACTCGCCCATCGTCAGGGGTGCCGGTCTCGACGATGTCGCCACTGACCCGGCGCAGGGTCTTGATGCGGTCCTCGGCGCGGCGGTTGATGGCCTGCTGAAGCGGTGGCACGAACAAAGCCTGCGGCAGCAGGTAACCCAGGCTCAGCACCAACGTCCACGGCTCGAGCCACGCCATGTAGCCCATCACGCTCAACAGGATGCCGGCCTGCAGCAGGGGCTCGGAGATCGCCATGCCGACGAAGCCGCCGATCGGCTCGGCTTCGGCCACCGCCATGGCGGTGTGCGTGCCGGTCGCGTCGCCCTCGCAGTGCTCGGTGGTCTCGACGTCCTCCAAGGTCTTGCGCAGCGTGCGCACGGCGTCTTCGCTCACCCAACTGCGATAGACGTTCAGCACCATCTTGAGGACCTGCTCGAGCAGCGCGACGCCGGCATAGGCGACGGCGAGCCAGAAGATGGTTTCGGTGGCGCCGTTCTTGATGGCGTCGTTGACGACCCGGCGCTGCAGTTCGAGGGGAACGCTGCTGAGGCCGAACACGCCAGCCGACAGGATGGCGAGGCCGATTTGGTGACGGCCCGAGCTACGGACCACATACCCCATCATCGTCCGTGGCAACGCGCGGCGGTCCATACGGCAGGCAACGCAGGGTGACGAGGCGCGTTCCAGCGCCGCCGACGAACAATCCGACAACATCGCTTGGGGGCGTGCATGACGGCCCCTCATGAGTGCAAGAACCTTGGGAAAAAGAGGCCGGAAGCACCTGAAGACATTGATTTTTGGGGCAATCTTGCTAGCGTCGATCTTGGGAATTGGGAAGTGGGGGACGGCGAAGCTCTTGCGCGAGAACGCTCGCACGTGAGTTCGCGCGTCTGATGTCGAACCTGTTGTCATGGTCAGTCAAATGCCTGGGTCACAACCTGGAGCAGCGAGGCCTGCGTTTCATGAGTGGGGCGGCTTCGATTCCACGGCCCCCGGCGAGGGGATAACCAGCCGGTTCGCCGCCACGGTGCGGGCCGCCGGCGCGGCGGTCGCTGCCGTCGAGGGCAGCACGAGCGTGACCTACGACGAGCTCGACCGGCGCTCCAATCAGCTTGCCCGCTTCATGCTGCGACAGGGTGCCGGGCCGGGCGGCCTGGTCGGCCTGCATGCCGGCCGGTCGCTGGCGTCGCTTCTCGCCATCGTGGCGACACTCAAGATCCGCGCCGGCTACGTTCCGCTCGATCCGACCACGCCCACTGCCTATCTCGACTCCATCGTGCGCGACTGCCGGGCCGACCTGGTGTTCTCGGCCAGCCGCGACAGCGGCGTGTTCGCGGCGTCGACGATAAACCTCTCCGATGCGCTCACCCTCGCCCGGGCCGAGTCGAATCTCGCCCTCGAGGAAGACGCACAGCCCGACGACATCGCCTATGTGATGTACACCTCGGGCTCGACGGGCCGGCCGAAGGGCGTTCGCATCCCCCATCGCGCCGTGGTTCGCCTGGTCACCGGCCAGAGCTACGCTCATTTCGGCGCGGACGAGGTCTTCCTTCACAACTCGCCACTGTCTTTCGACGCCAGCACCTTCGAGATCTGGGGAACTCTGCTGCACGGGGCGCGCTGCGTGCTCGTGACCGACGACCATCCCTCGCTCAAGACCATCGCCAACACGATCCGGCGCGAAGGCGTTACAACGGCGTGGTTCACCGCCGGCCTCTTCCGCGCGCTGGTCGATCAGGAGCTCGAGGCGCTGTCGCAGCTGCGCCAGCTTCTTGCCGGCGGCGACGTCCTGTCGCCCAGCCACGTCATGCGCGCCCTGGCGGCCTTGCCCGGCTGCCAGCTCATCAACGGCTACGGGCCGACGGAAAACACCACCTTCACCTGCTGCTACCGCATCCCCCGCGAAGGCTGGGGCGGCGGGCCGGTGCCGATCGGCGTGCCGATCGGCGGGACCTACGTGCGCCTGCT
>DATGZZ010000151.1:0-11053 GCA_035296945.1 Reyranella sp. | reverse complement strand
TTGGCGCGGGCAGTCAGCGCATACTGCTTGTGAATCTCCTCGATGAACGAGTTCTTGGTGAGGAACGTCATCGTCGTGAAGGCGCCGATGGTCAGCGCCACGATCGGCAACGCCATGTGCCAGAAATAGTCGAGGACCTTGTCTATCGGTCCCAGCGAGCTCCAGTCGTCGGACACCAGGCCGCGCAGGGGAAACCACTTGAAGTAACCGCCGCCGGCGAACAGCACGACCAGCAGCAGGGCGAACAGGAAACCGGGAATGGCGTTCAGGACGATCAACGTCGTCGAGCTGGACAGGTCGAAGCGCGAGCCGTCGCGCACCGCCTTGGCGATGCCGAGCGGGATCGAGATGAAGTAGACCAGCAGCGTCGTCCACAGGCCGAGCGAGATCGACACCGGCATCTTGTCGATGATGAGGTCGACCACGCGCTTGTTGCGAAAGAAGCTCTCGCCGAAGTCGAACACCAGATAGTTCTTCATCATCAGGAAGAAGCGTTCGACGATCGGTTTGTCGAAGCCGTACATCTTCTCGATGCGCTCGATCAGCTCCTTAGGCAGGCCGCGCGCGCCGCGATAGGCGCCGCCGCCCGAGGTATCGGCCGAGGCGCTCTTCACCGTCTCGCCGCCGCTCGCGCTGCCCGAAAAGCGCTCGGTGGCGTCGACCGAGGTGCCCTGGATCTGCGAGATCATCTGCTCGACCGGGCCGCCGGGGGCTGCCTGGATGATGAAGAAGTTGAGGACCATGATGCCGAGCAGCGTCGGGATCACGAGCATCAGGCGCCGCAGGATGTAGGCTAACATCAGCGAATCATCGGACCGCGGGCCTCCAGGCCCGCATCAAGAGCATGAGCGGGCCTGGAGGCCCGCGGTCCAATGATCACTTCCGCTCCCCCAGGGCCTTGTCCTTGGCCTCGTCGATCCACCAGGTGTCGAAGGCGACCGGCGCGTACTTCGCGGCCTTGGCCGGCCGGGCGAAGCGGTTCCAGTAGGCGACGTATGCGGTGTTGCTGTGCCAGTTGGGCACCACGAAGTGGCTCCACAGCAGCACGCGGTCAAGCGCGCGGGTGGCGTTTATGAGGCTCTCGCGGTCGGGCGCGCCGATCAGCGTCTCGACCAGGCTGTCGATGGCGGCGTCGCGGATGCCGATGGCGTTGCGGCTGCCCTTGGTGTCGGCGGCCTTGGAGCCCCAGAAGTCGCGCTGCTCGTTGCCCGGCGACAGCGACTGGCCGAAGCCCGCGACCATCATGTCGAAGTCGAACTCGTCGTCGCGCCGCTTGAATTGCGCCGTGTCGATGGTACGCACGGTCATGTCGACGCCGATACGCTCGAGGTTCTGCTTGTAGGGCAGCACGACGCGCTCGAAGCTGGCATCGTTCAGCAGCATCTCGAAGGCGAGCTTCTTGCCCGTCTTCGTCTCGGTCATCTTGCCGTCCTTGACCTCCCAGCCGGCCTCCTTCAGGAGCGCCAGCGCGCGGCGCGCGAGGTCGCGGACGTTGCCCGTGCCGTCGCCCTCCGGGAGCTTGAACTCCTTGGTGAAGACCTCCTCGGGGATCTTGCCGCGCAGCGGCTCGAGGTACTTCAGCTCGGCCGGCGTCGGCAGGCCCGACGAGGCGAGCTCGGAGTTGCCGAAGAACGAGATGTTGCGCTTGTACATCCCGTAGAACAGGTTCTTGTTGGTCCAGGCGAAGTCGAACATGGTGGCGATCGCCTCGCGCACCCGCCTGTCCTTGAAGAAGTCGCGCCGCGTGTTGAAGGCGAAGCACTGCATGCCGGTCGGCAGCTCATGCGGGATCTCATCGCGCTTGATGCGCCCGTCGCGCACCGCCGGGATGTCGTAGGCGGTCGCCCAGTTGCGCGCGATGTTCTCCTGGCGGATGTCGATCTCGCCGCCTTTGAAGGCCTCGAACTGCACGGTGACGTCGCGATAGTACTCGTAGCGCATCACCTCGAAGTTGTTGCGCCCGCGATTCATCCAGAGATCCTTGGCCCACCAATCGTCGACACGGCGGTAGGCGATCGAGCGGCCGACGTCGAACGAATCGACCTTGTAGGCGCCGCTGCCCAGCGGGATCTCGAGCGACACCTTCTCGAAGTCTCGGCTGGCCCACCACTTGGACGGCAGGACCGGAAGCTGGCCGAGGATCAGCGGCAGCTCCTTGTTGGTGTTGTCGCGGAAGGTGAACAGTACCTTGCGATCGCCGGTCTTCTCCGCCTTCAGCACGTCGCCGTAATAAAAGGCGTAGTTGGGCAAGCCCTTGGCTTTCAGGGTATCGAAGGTCCAGATCACGTCCTCGACGGTGATCGGCGTGCCGTCATGGAAGCGCGCCTGTGGGCGCAGCGTGAAGGCGACCCACGAGCGGTCCTCGGGCCATTCCATGGTCTCGGCGATCAGCCCGTACTCGGTCGAGGCCTCGTCGCGCGACGCCCAGCACAGCGTGTCCCAGATCGCCGAGACGCCGGCAGCCGGCACGCTCTTGATGATGAAAGGATGCAGCGAATCGAAGGTGCCGCGCGCGCCCAGTCGCACCGTACCGCCCTTCGGCGCATTGGGATTGAGGAAATCCGGCGGGCCGGCATCGGCGGCATATTTCGGCGCGCCATGCATGGCGAAGCCATGGCTGACGTTGATCTTTTGCGATGTCTGTTGAGTCTGGGCCCGCAGGGTGGCGGGGGCACCCAGATAGAGGGCCGTGCCGCCCAACAACAAGCCGCGCCGTTTGATTGCCATGCGGGTCCCCGAATCAAAGCCCTTCACTTCATATATAACGCGCCCGAGTTGGGCCGCACTATGGCCGCCGGGTCAACTCGGTGTCAGCTTTCGCCCTTGATGCCGGCCTCCTTGACCAGCTTGCCGTAGCGCGCGTAGTCGGCCTTCCACATGGCCAGCACCTCGGCCGGCGAGCGCGGCGGCGGCACCTCACAGCCCGCCTTGGTCAATCGGTCGCGGGTGGCGGGATCGGCCAGCGCCTTCATGACCGAAGCATGCAGACGCTCGACGATGGGCGCGGGCGTGCCGGCGCGCACGGCGATCACGTACCAGCTGATGACCTGGGCGTCGGCGAACCCCGCCTCGGCGAACGTCGGCACGTCCGGCAGGGTTGCCAGCCGCTTGTCGCCCAGCACGGCCAGCGCCCGCAGTTTGCCGTTCTGGACATGTTGAATGGCAAGCGGCGCCGGCAGCCAACCGACCTGGAGGCGACCCTCCAGCAGGTCGGGCACACCGGGCGGCACGCCGCGATAGGGCACCGCCGTGATGTCGAGCTTGTACTGGTTCTTCAAGAGCTCGGTCGACAGATGGAGCGACGAGCCGTTGCCCGGGTTCAGGTAGTTGAGGGTGCCGGGATTGGCCTTTGCGTACTCGACCAGCTCCTTCAGCGTCTTGACCGGGAGCGACGGATTGACCGTCGCAACCGCGGTCGCGACCGTGGCCAGCGCCACCGGCTGGAAGTCCGTCAGCGGATCGTACGGAACGGGCTGCAGAAGCGGCACCACGACATGGCTGATCGTGGCCATCACGGAGTTGTATCCGTCGGCCGGCGCCTGCGGGATCATCGCCGTGGCGAGCGTCGCGTTGGCGCCGGGCTTGGGTTCGACCACGATCGTCTGGCCGAGGTCGGCCTGCATTGGATCGGCAAGCGCGCGGGTGACGATGTCGACGATGCCGCCGGCCGGGAAGGGGACCAGGATGCGGATGGGCTTGCTGGGATACGCTTGGGCCGATGTGCCTTGCGTCAACGCCAACGCCGTTGCCGCGGCCAGCGTGGCGCGGCGGGTCAGTCCATTCATTGGCTGTTCCTCCCTGCGGTAGAGAGGCTAGACCGGGCAGGCACGCGGTGTCATCCCGAGCGTCGCGAGGGACCTTTGCCGGATCAGTGAAGGTCCCTCGGCCTGCGGCCTCGGGATGACAGCGATGCGATGGGCGGGTTTGACTTCGCGCTGCCCCGGCGCCAGTTTTGCGCCATGGCCGACACCGCAAATTTCGCGCCCGACTTCGACGCGCCGCTGGAGTACATGCGCCGCACCCGCGAGTACTATCTCGCGCTGGGCTACGACAATCCCTACCGCTGGGCGCACTATATCGACGCGCCGTTCCAGCCGCTGAAGAAGAAGCTCTCCGACAGCACCTTGGCGCTGATCTCGACGGCGGCGCCCTATCAGCCCGGCAAGGGCGACCAGGGTCCGGGGGCGGCCTACAATGCCGGCGCCAAGTTCTACACGGTCTATTCCGGCGATACCGCGGTCGACCACGACACGCGCATCTCCCATATCGGCTACGACCGCAAGCACACGACGGCCAAGGATTCCAACACCTGGTTCCCGCTGCCGCTGATGCGCGAGTTCGCGAACCAGGGCCGCTTCAAGCTTGCCAAGCGATTCCACGGCGCGCCGACCAACCGCAGCCAGCGCGTGACCTTGGAGACCGATGCGCCGGAGATCCTGGCGCGCTGCCGGCAGGACCAGGTCGATGCCGCGCTGCTGGTGCCGACTTGACCCGTCTGTCACCAGACCGTGAGTCTGGTCGCCCGATATCTGGAGCGCAACGGCATCCCCACGGTGGTCATGGGCGCCGCCAAGGACATCGTCGAGCACGTCGGCGTGCCGCGCTTCCTGTTCAGCGATTTCCCGCTGGGCAACTCCTGCGGCAAGCCGCACGAGCCCGACACGCAGCGCTTCACGCTCGACCTGGCGCTCAAGGTACTGGAGAGCGCGATCGGTCCGCGCACCACGGTGCAATCGCCGCTGCGCTGGAACGACGACGGCGACTGGAAGCTCGACTACAACAACCTCGAGCGCATGCCGCCCGAGGAGATCGCCAAGCGCCGCGCCGAGTTCGACAAGGTGAAGCAGACGGCCCTCGACCAGCGCAAGAAGGCAGGCGTGGCTTGATGTCTTTGCTGGGAGCGCGCCACTCCGTGGCGCTCATGGGTTGTCGCAGCAACAGGAAGAGGCGCCACGGAGTGGCGCGCTCCCAGCAATGAGCAAACCTTTCACCGGCGTAAAAATCCTCGACTTCACGCGCGTCCTCGCCGGGCCGTACGGCTCCTACCAGCTCGCGCTGCTGGGCGCCGACGTCATCAAGGTCGAAAGCCGCGAAGGCGACGACATGCGCTTCGGCTCCCGCGCCAACGACTGGGAGAAGCGCGGGCTCGCCGCCCCGTGGGTCGCGGTCAACTCCAACAAGCGCTCGATCACGCTCGACCTCAAGAAGCCCAAGGCGATCGAGGTCGTGAAGAAGCTCGCTGCCACGGCCGACGTAGTCATGGAGAACTTCCGTCCCGGCGTGATGGACAAGCTCGGCATCGGCTACGACGTGTTGAAGGCCATCAACCCGAAGCTAATCTACTGCGCCGTCTCCGGCTTCGGCCAGGTCGGCCCCGACCGCGAGACCGCGGCGTTCGACGGCATGATCCAGGCGATGTCGGGCCTGATGTCGATCACCGGCTTCCCGACCAACGGGCCGACGCGCGTGGGCTTCGCCGGCGCCGACGTCATGTCGGGCGCCACAGCCGCGTTGGGCGTCGCCTCGGCACTCTTCCAGCGCACCCATACCGGCAAGGGCCAGCTCGTCGACGTCGCCATGATCGACGCGGTCATGGGCTACCTCGCCCAGCAGTTCACCGAGCACCTGATGACCGGCCGCGTGCATGAGCAGGCCGCCAACCGCTCGGTGACGAGGAAACCCACGGGCGACCTCTACAAGACCAAGGACGGCTGGATGGTGCTGGCCGTCATGACCGAGCCGCAGTTCCAGCGCCTGATGAAGGAGGTCGGTCGCGCCGACGCGGCGGCCGACCCGCGCTTTGTCGACTGGCCGACGCGTATCGCCAACGACAAGACGCTGCACGAGATCATCGAGGCCGAGCTCAAGAAGGAGACCTCGGCGACCTGGGTCGAGCGCTTCGCCAAGGCCGACGTGCCGGCCGGCCGTGTGCTCTCGATCCCCGAGACGGTGCAGCTCGACCACTTCGACCGGCGCACGATCCTCCAGACGATCGAGACCGAGCACGGTCCTATCAAGGTCGTGGGTTCGGGCTTTCGCCTGGAGCATGGCGGCGGCTCGGTCGACCGTCCGCCGGCGACGCTCGGCCAGCATACCGACGAGATCCTGCGCGAGGCGGGCTATTCGGACGCCGCCATCGCCGACATGCGCGCGGACAAGGTCGCTTAGTACCGACTATCGCTGAAGAGTGTGTCTGTCACCCCGAGCGCAGCGAGGGGCCTTTAAGGCTGCAGGAAAGGTCCCTCGCTGCGCTCGGGATGACAGCCGGGCTGTATCGGGCATTCATGATTCCCGGCACTAGACTAGGCCGCTACTGACTGCGCGGTCCCGGAGGCGGCGGCGGCAGATTGCCGGTCTGGGTCGGCGGATTGCGACGAATCTCGGCGATGCGGCGTGCGAGGTCGGCGCGTGCCTGCGCGATCTCGGGGAACCCGGGCGCGGCCTTGTCGGCGAGATCGAGATGCCGGTCGGCTTCACCGAAATCGTTGCGCGCCATGGCCTGTCGCGCCGCCGCGATATGAGTGCGTGCCTCGGCAACCCGTGTCTGGTTGGGCGCGGCGCCACGCAGCTCGGCGAGGCGACTCGCCCGTGCGCGATAGTCGGCATCCTGGCCGTAGCGCTGGGCATAGTCGGCGAGCAGCCGGTCGGCTTCGAACAAACGGTTGGTCTCCAGAGCCTGGTCGATGGCCGCCTCGAACTGCTGGCGGTCGCGATAGCGCTGGCCGCGGGCCGTCCGCAGGTTGGCGATCTCGGCGCGGGCCTGGGCCGTCTCGGCGAAGCCCGGCATCTGCTTGTCGGCTTCCTGCAGCATCGCCTCGGCGTGCGCAAAGTCACCGGCCTGGGCAAAGCGCCGCGCCTCGCCGATCAGCCGGCGAGTCTCGCCTTGCCGGATATCGGCGCGTGCCTTGGCAAGCTTCTGCTGCAGGGGCGGCCATGCCGAGGATCCGGCGAAGCGCCGCGTGGCGTCGGCCATCAGGCGATCGGCGGTGGCGAAGTCGCCAGCGGCGATGGCGCGATCGATCGAGGCGGCAAGGGCCGCGCGCTCGGCGTCATTGGCCGCTGGGGCCGGCGCGGCGGGTGCCGGCGTAGCTGGAGGCGGGGGTGGCGGCGCTGCCGCGACCGTCGGCGCGGCGGGGAAGTCCTTCAGCACGATCCGGCTCTTGTCGCAGGCGAGCTGGTCGCTGACGCCTTCCTCGGCCTGGCTGCAGGACAGGACAGCGCCAGACTTGTCGCGCAGCCAAGCCACGGTGCGACCGTCGCTGCGGCCGCTGCCCATGTAGGTGAGATAGGACTCGGTGTCGCGCGTGACGGGCAGCTCCGAGCAATCGCTCTCGGTGCACCACAGCAGCTGGGCGCGGCCGGCCTTCGCCTCAAGGCGGCGTAGGATGGCCGTGCGGTTCAGCATGCGGTCGCCCTGCTTCACCTGGAAGTTGCCGAGCCATGCCGCGTCGCCCACGGTCGAATCGAGCTTGCCGCAGCGCTCCTCGGTGCAGGACAGCACCACTTCCTTGCCCTTCTCGAAGTTCGTCTGCTTGTAGGAGAGCAGGTAGCGCGGTCCGGCATATCCCAGCGGCTCGATCGCCGCCTGGGCGAGATCCTTGTCGGCGACGCCATCGATCTTGACCGGCTTGCAGAAGGTGTCGCCGCGGCAGATCCACGGTATGCCATTCAGGCGAAAGACGTATTTGGTGTCGGCGGGATCGAACAGCAGGGGCGCATAACCTTCGGGCGGATAGTTCTGCGCGTGGGACGCTACGCCATGACCGCAGCCGACGACGATGACCGCGGCCGCCAACAGCGCCCTGTAGCTGGCCATTGTTATTCTCCCTGTGAAGCCACTCAGCGAACGTGCATGGCTCCCAATGGTTCCCCTGCCATCAGAAATACAACCGTGTCGCGGCCGGCTCAGTCACGGCATTCGAAGCTGGCGGCGTCCTCCGGGTTGCCCTGGCCCTTGTAGGCGGTGTACTGCGGCCAGGCGCAGAGCGGCCGGCTGCGGCCGGAGAATGCCGGGCCCGTAGCGACGATCGACTCGGGCGCCTTGCCCTTCTCGACCCAGTCCACAACAGCCTGCAGGAAATCGAAGCGATCGAGCGTTGCGCCGGTCTGGCAATGCCCCATCCCGGGAACGAGGTACGCCCGGCTCGAGTTGGCGCGCACCTGGTCGATGCCGCCGGAGCTCTTCGCCATGCGCTCGTAGTAATCGATCGTGTCGAGTGCCGAGAACCAGGGATCGCTCACCCCGTGATAGAACAGGATCTTTCCGCCGTGCCCGAAGAAGCTGCCGAGGTTGGTCCAGTTCGCCGTGGCCTGCAGCCGGTCCATGCCGTCGGCGTTCATGCGGTCCTCGATGGCGTCGACATCGATTGTCTCATAAACGTTGGGATTGACCGGACTGCGCGCGCCGGTGGCGAGGATGCCCGGGATCGCAACGCCCGTCGCAGCGACGCCGCTGTCCCATGGGAAGGGCGAATAGGACGGCGTGCCGCGTGAGTTTTTTGGACCGGCAAACGCCTTGGCGAGCGCACTCGCCTGGTCGGCAGAGAGACAGGCCTCGGTCTTGGCGCCGCTGCAGGCAAGCGAGGCCGGATCGAAGGTGCACTGGCGGATATTGAAGATCATGCCGTCCTTCAGGCCATCCTTGGCATCGCAGGCGGCGACGATGGCGTCGGTGACGAGCTTCTGGTCCGACGGCGAGAACGCCTTGGTGGGATCGGGCTTGCCGTTCTCGCCCTTGGGCGAGATTTGCGCCAGGACGTGGTTGGCCCAGGCGAGGCCGAGATTGGACCGGCCGGTGCGCATCGCCGGCGCGCCGGCGACGATGCCGTCGAACTCCGCGGGGTAGCGCTGCGAGGCGATCATGCCTTCGCGGCCACCGGTCGAGCAGCCGACGAAGTAGGAGCGCGCCGGCGCCTGGCCGTAGTAGCGGCCGATGATCGTCTTCGCGGCGGCCGTCACCTTGCCGACCGACGCCTGGGCGAAATTGAGCGCCGCCTCCTGGTCCTTCAGGAAGGCGGAATCGAACACGGCGCCCTCATGGCCGCTGTCGGTGGACACGACGGCGAAGCCGCGCGCCAACGCCGGAACATCGCCGGTGGCTTGCGGCCCGAGCGGCGGGCGGATCGATCCGTTCAAGCCGCCGCCGCCCTGAAACAGCAGCCGTCCGTTCCATTTGTCAGGCAGCGCGATGGCAAACCCGATCGCATAGTTCTTGCCCTCGGCCCCGACGCGTCGGTCGATGACGCCCTGCACTCGGCAAAGCGACGGGATGGCAACGCCTACGGTGTCCGGCAAGGGCGGGCGCACCTGCACCGTTCCGGCTGGCGCTTCGGGTACGGCCTCGGCCTTTTCGATCACCATGGTCGAACCGGGGAAGGCGAGCCCGGCCAACTCGCATTTGAGGGCCGGTGCGATCGTCGGACCACTGTCGGCGCCAGCGGTGCTCGCGCTCGCGAGCAGGAAGGCGACGGCGATTTGGATTGTCTTTCGGTGCATTGTTTCCTCTCCACGATCGAGAGTAGTCGATCGTCTTGCCTTTGGCTCGATCCCTTGAGGTCTACTGCGCACGTAGTGAAAAAACGCCGGTCTCTGGGGAGATCTCAGCGTTTGCATCAGGTCGATTCCAGCCTAGACTGGCTCCCGTCCAAGGGGGGTCCCGACAAGGGGCTGAGATACCGACGGCCTGATCCCAGGCAGCGCGGTGACCCTTTGAACCTGATCCGGGTCATGCCGGCGAAGGGACTGGATATGCCTCCTTTGCACAGCAAACACGCCGGGTCTCCGTCAGCCACTTGCCACGGGAGATCCTCGTCATGGACAACATCATCAACCCGACACCCAAGGTGACCACGGGACCATTGCCGGCTTCGGCCAAGGTCTACGTCACACCCGATGCCGCACCCGACCTGCGCGTGCCTCTGCGCGAGATCGAGCAGTCGGCGCCGTCCGAGCCGCGCGTGCGCGTCTACGATACGACCGGTCCCTACACCGATGCCAACGCCAGCATCGACGTGACCAAGGGCCTTGCCCGCACCCGCCGCGCCTGGGTGCTCGAACGCGGCGGCGTCGAGGAATATGACGGCCGGCCGATCCAGGCCATCGACAACGGCAACGTGAAGAGCGCGGCGCTGCTGCCGTTCCCCAACACGCCGCGGCCGTTGCGCGGGCTTTCGGGCAAGCCGATCACCCAGTTCGAATGGGCGCGCGCGGGCGTCATCACCAAGGAAATGATCTACGTCGCCGAGCGCGAGAATCTCGGCCGCAAGGTGGCCCTCGAGCTCGCCAAGGAACGTCTGGCCGACGGCGAGAGCTTCGGCGCCGCCCTGCCGGAGTTCATCACGCCCGAATTCGTGCGTCAGGAAGTAGCGATGGGCCGCGCCATCATCCCGGCCAACATCAACCACGGCGAGCTCGAGCCGATGGCGATCGGGCGCAATTTCCTGGTCAAGAACAACGCCAACATCGGCAACTCGGCGGTCTCGTCCTCGATGGAGGAAGAGGTCGAGAAGATGGTGTGGGCGATTCGCTGGGGCGCCGACACGGTCATGGACCTCTCGACCGGCCGCAACATCCACGACACGCGCGAATGGATCGTGCGCAATTCGCCGGTGCCGATCGGCACCGTGCCGATCTACCAGGCGCTGGAGAAGGTCGGCGGCGATCCCACCAAGCTCTCGTGGGAGGTCTATCGCGACACCTTGATCGAGCAGTGCGAGCAGGGCGTCGACTACTTCACCATCCACGCCGGCGTGCGCCTGGCCCATGTGCCGCTGACGGCGAACCGCCTCACCGGGATCGTCTCGCGCGGCGGATCCATCATCGCGAAGTGGTGCCTCGCCCACCACCAGGAGAGCTTCCTCTACACGCGCTTCCGCGAGATCTGCGAGATCATGCGGGAGTACGACGTCTCCTTCTCCCTGGGCGACGGGCTGCGCCCCGGCAGCATCGCCGACGCCAACGACGAGGCGCAGTTCGCGGAGCTGGACACGCTCGGCGAGCTGACGAAGATTGCCTGGGAGCTGGACTGTCAGGTGATGATTGAGGGGCCGGGCCA
>DATGZZ010000150.1:0-2616 GCA_035296945.1 Reyranella sp. | reverse complement strand
GACGCCTTGCCGGAGCGCGGACCTCCAGGTCCCCTCATGTTCTTCCGGACCGCCGGCTCCAGCCGGCTCATGATCATGATGTCGGCTGGAAGCCGGAGGTCCGAAAGACCATGACATGAGCGGACCTGGAGGTCCGCGCTCCGGAAGATGTCGCTTACGCCCAGGCGATGGGATAGCGGTTGAAGCCGCGAAAGCGGGCGCGGCCACCTCGTTCGGGAGTCCCGTCGCGGGCCAGCCCTTCGAAGCGTGAAACCAGCCGGCCGATGGCGATCGTGCCTTCCATGCGCGCCAGCACGGCGCCCAGGCACATGTGGACGCCCGAGCCGAAGGCGAAGTGGCGGTTGGGATCGCGGCCGGCATCGAAGCGGTCGGGCTCGGCGAACTGTGCCGGGTCGCGGTTGGCCGCACCGATGCCGATATGGATGTAGGTGCCGGCCGCGAGTTTCTCGCCACCGATCTCGAGATCGGACGCCAGCCGTCGGTTGCCGAGCTGGTTGGAGCTCTCGAAACGCAGCCCTTCCTCGACGCAGCTCTTGAGCAGCGCGGGAGTCTTCTTGAGCCGCTGCAGCTCGTCGGGAAAGCGCAGCAGGGCGTCGATCGTGTTGCCTATCAGGTTGGTCGTGGTCTCGTGCCCTGCGTTCAGGAGGAAGATGCAGTTCTGCACCAGCTCGTCGTGCGTCAGCCGCTCGCCGTCGACCTCGCCGTGGATCAGGGTGCCCAGCACGTCGCGGTCGTCGGCCGGCCGCTTGCGCCGCTCGGCGACCAAGTCGTCGAGATAGGCCGAGAACTCGGCGACGGCGGCGTTGCCTGCCGCCTGGCGCTCGGGGCCGGCGACGGGTTCGAGCGCCCCCAGGATGGCGAGCGAATAGCGCCGGAAGGGCGCGCGCTCGCCCGCCGGGACGCCCAGCATGTCGCAGATCACCTCGACGGGCAGGCGGAAGGCGAAGTCCTCGACCAGGTCCATGCGGCCTTTGTCGGCATGCTCGGCCAGCAGCCCGTCGACCACGGCTTCGATGCGTGGCTGCAGGGCGGCAAGCGCGCGCGGCGTGAAGGCCGCGGCCAGAAGCTTGCGCACGCGCGTGTGCAGTGGCGGATCGTTGAACACCAGGCTCGTGGTGTGATGCTTGTAGAGCGGCGTGCCGACGCCGAACTTGGGGCCGAACTCGGCCTTCTTGTCGGAGCGCATCACGGGGTCGCGGTAGCACACCGCGACGTCGGCATAGCGCGACAGGAACACGCTGCCGTCGGGCAGGCGCTTCAACGGCGCGAAGCGGCGCAGTGCGTGATAGTAGGGGAAGGGGTCGTCGAGGAAGGCGCGCTCGAGGCTCGCCAGGTCGAAGCGGCGGGCGAAGGCCTCCGCCTCGTCCGCCGGCAGCTCGATCAGGCCTGCGCTCAGAGCTGCGCCTCCGACAGCGCGAACACCGTGCGACCGGCAGCCTTTAGAGGGCCGAGCTGGGCCAGCGCCGGCGGCAGGATGACCTCGGCATAGAACCGGGCGGTCACGACCTTGGCTTCCAGGAAGGCGGGGTCGCCGTCGCGCGTCGCGAGCTTGCCCTGGGCCGCGTGGGCGCTTTTGGCCAGGAGCCAGCCGCCCAGGGCCGTGCCGGCCAGCCGCAGGAAGGGCACAGAGCCTGCCAGGGCGGCGATGAGGTCCGCCTTGACCGACTGGGCCACCCACTTGGTGGCGTCCTCCAGGGCGTCCGCAGCGGCTTGCAGGGCCGTCCGAATGGCCGCCAGGTCGTCCCCCGGCGCCGCCTTCATGTCCTCGGCGGTGGCGCGCATTTCGGCCACCAGGGCCAGCATGGTCTCGCCGCCGTCCTTGGCGACCTTGCGACCCACCAGGTCGCGCGCCTGGATGCCGTTGGTGCCCTCGTAGATCGGCAGGATTCGCGCATCGCGCAGGTGCTGGGCGGCACCCGTCTCCTCGATGAAGCCCATGCCGCCATGGATCTGCACACCGGTCGAGGCGATCTCGTTGCCGAGGTCGGTGAACCACGCCTTGACGATCGGGATCAGGAGATCGACGCGGTCCTGGATCTTCTTCGCCGCACCGCGGTCGGGATGCTTCAATGCGCCATCGATGCCGGCCGCCGTGTAATAGCCCAGCGCGCGCATCGCCTCGATCTGGGCGCGCATGGTCATCAGCATGCGCCGCACGTCGGCGTGATGGATGATCGACACCGGCTGCGGCTTGTCGCTGCCGTCATCCTTGGACTGCACGCGCTGTTTGGCAAAGGCTGCGGCCTGCTGGTAGGCGCGCTCGGCGATCGCCAGGCCCTGGATGCCGACCGAGAGCCGCGCGTTGTTCATCATGGTGAACATGTAGGAGAGCCCGCGGCCTTCCTCGCCCACCAGGTATGCCACGGCGCCGCCGTCGTCGCCGAACGCCATCACGCAGGTCGGGCTGGCATGGATGCCGAGCTTGTGCTCCAGCGACACGCAACGGAGATCATTGCGCTTGCCCAGCTTGCCGTCTGCTTCGACCAGGAACTTCGGCACGATGAACAGCGAGATGCCGCGCACGCCGGCCGGCGCGTCGGGTGTGCGCGCCAGGACCAGGTGCACGATGTTGTCGGCCATGTCGTGCTCGCCGTAGGTGATGAAGATCTTCTGGCC
>DATGZZ010000149.1:0-8858 GCA_035296945.1 Reyranella sp. | reverse complement strand
TCGCGCGCCGCCATCGAGCGCACGAACGAGCCCTCGTCGGTCGAATCGTGAACGATGCGCACCCGGTCGCCCAGCAACGCGCCGCCACTCGACTTGGACGACGGATCGACGGCAATCACCCCGACCGTCTCGCCGGCATGGCGCCAGGCCGCGACCAGCGCCGCGCACAGCGAGGACTTGCCGACACCCGGCGGACCGGTGACGCCGACGACATGCGCCTTGGGCTCGCGCCAGGCGGCATCGAGCAGCGCCTGTGCCTTCTCGCCTTCGGGATCGCGCTCCAGGTCGGCAAGCGCGGCCGCCAGGGCCCGCTTGCCGCCGTCACGAAGCGCCAGAAGCGTCATTCCGTCTTGAGCGGGCCGCCAAGGGCTGCCTGGGCGGCGGCCAACCGGGCGATCGGCACGCGGTAGGGCGAACACGAGACGTAGTCGAGGCCCGCCTTGTGGCAGAAGAACACCGAGGCCGGATCGCCGCCGTGCTCGCCGCAGATGCCGAGCTTCAGGTCATTGCGCACCTTGCGGCCGCGTTCGCAGGCGATCTCGATCAACTCGCCAACGCCTTCGATGTCGAGCGAAGCGAAGGGGTCGTGCTCGAGGATGCCGTGCTGCTGGTACTTCTCCAGGAACGACGCCGAATCGTCACGGCTCAGGCCGAACGTGGTCTGTGTCAGGTCGTTGGTGCCGAAGCTGAAGAAGTCGGCCGACTGGGCGATGTCGCCGGCACGCAGGGCGGCGCGCGGCAGCTCGATCATGGTGCCGACGAGGTAATCGAGCTTCTGGCCCGAGAGCTGACTCACTTCGGAAGCGACCTGGTCGACCACCGCCTTCATGAGGTCGAGTTCCTTCCGAGTCGCGACCAGCGGGATCATGATCTCGGGGATCACCGTCTTGCCGGCTTTTTTCTGGACCTCGACCACGGCCTCGAAGATGGCGCGTGCCTGCATCTCGTAGATCTCCGGATAGGAGATGCCGAGCCGCACGCCGCGATGGCCGAGCATGGGATTGAACTCGTGCAGCTTGTGGGCGCGTGCCTCGATCTCGGCCACGTCGACGCCGAGATCCTTGGCGACCACCGCCATGTCGGCATGGGTCTTGGGCAGGAACTCATGCAGCGGCGGATCGAGCAGCCGGATGGTGACGGGCAGGCCGGCCATGATCTCGAACAGGCCGACGAAGTCCTGGCGCTGCATGGGCTGGATCTTGGCGAGGGCCAGGCGCCTGCTCTTCTCGTCGTCGGCCAGGATCATCTGGCGCACCGCGACGATGCGGTCGCCCTCGAAGAACATGTGCTCGGTGCGGCAGAGCCCGATGCCCTCGGCGCCGAATTTGCGGGCCTGGCCTGCATCGAGCGGCGTCTCGGCGTTGGTGCGAATGCCCAGGGTGCGGAATTCGTCGGCCCATGCCATCAGCTCGGCGAAGTCACCGGACAGCTCGGGCTGCACGGTCGGCACGACTCCCAGCATGATCTCGCCGGTGCTCCCGTCGAGCGTCATGAAGTCGCCCGCCTTCATCACCGTGCCGCGCACCGAGAGCGTCCCAGCCTTGCCGTCGATGCGCACGTCGCCCGCGCCCGCCACGCAGGGCTTGCCCATGCCGCGCGCCACCACGGCCGCGTGGCTCGTCATGCCGCCGGTCGAGGTGAGAATCCCCTCGGCAGCGTGCATGCCGTGGATGTCCTCGGGACTGGTCTCGCGTCGCACCAGGATCACCTTCTCGCCGGCGCGTGCCTGCTTCTCGGCGTCGTCGGCGGTGAACACGACCTTGCCCGAGGCCGCACCTGGCGATGCCGGAAGCCCCTTGGCGATCACCTTGCGCTCGGCCTTGGGATCGAGCGTGGGGTGCAGGAGCTGGTCGAGCGAGGCCGGCACGATGCGCGCCACCGCTTCCTTCTTGTCGATCAGGCCCTCGCGCACCATGTCGACGGCGATCTTGAGCGCTGCCTTGGCCGTGCGCTTGCCGTTGCGCGTCTGCAGCATGTAGAGCTTGCCGCGCTGCACAGTGAACTCGATGTCCTGCATGTCGCAATAGTGCTTCTCGAGCTGGCGGCGGACACCATCGAGCTGCTTGAACACCGCGGGCATCGTCTCTTCCATGGCCGGCGCATCGGATTTCTGCGCCTCCTTGCCTTGCACCGTGAGATGTTGCGGCGTGCGGATGCCTGCCACCACATCCTCGCCCTGGGCGTTCACCAGGTATTCGCCGTAGAACAGGTTGGCGCCAGTCGAGGGATCGCGCGTGAAGGCGACGCCGGTGGCGCAATCCTCGCCCATGTTGCCAAACACCATGGCCTGCACGTTGACCGCGGTGCCCCAGCTCTCGGGTATGGCATGCAGGCGACGGTAGGTGATGGCGCGCTGGTTCATCCACGAGCTGAAGACCGCGCCGATCGCGCCCCACAATTGCTCCCGCGGCTCCTGCGGGAACGGCTTGCCGGTGCGCTTCTCGACGATCTTCTTGTAGCTGCCGACGATGGAGCGCCAGTCGTCGGACTTGAGATCGGTGTCCATCTGGACGCCGAGGTCTTCCTTCTTGAGCTCCAACGCCTCCTCGAAATAGTGATGCCCGACATCAAGCACGACGTTGGAGTACATCTGGATGAAGCGACGGTAGCTGTCCCAGGCGAAGCGCTCGTCACCCGAAGATTGGCCCAGGCCCAGCACGGTGCGGTCGTTCAGGCCGAGATTGAGCACGGTATCCATCATGCCGGGCATCGAGGCGCGGGCGCCGGAACGCACCGAGACCAGCAACGGGTTGTTGGCGTCACCGAAGCCCGCGCCAACGGTCTTCTCGACGGCAGCCAGCGCCTTCTCGACCTCGTCCTTCAGTTCGCCCGGATAGGCGTTGCCGTTGGCGTAGTACCAGGTGCAGACCTCGGTGGTGATGGTGAAGCCCGGCGGCACGGGCAGCCCGAGGCTCGACATCTCCGCCAGGTTGGCGCCCTTGCCCCCCAAGAGATTGCGCATCTCGGCGCGGCCCTCGGCCTTGCCATCACCGAAACTGTAGACCCACTTGGCCATTCTCAGCCCTCGATCCTGGAGAAATCCGCCACCGAATCCATGGTGGCCCGTATCTGGTTGAGCAACTTCAGCCTGTTCAATCTCAAATCGGGCTTCTCGGCGACATTCACTGTGACTTTTTCGAAGAAAGAGTCGATGGGCTGCCGCAAATCGGCGAAGGCCGCCATCGCGCCGGCAAAATCCTCGCGCTGCAGGGCGGACTTCACAAGTCGTTCGATGTGGGCCAAGGCAGCAGCAACGGTTTTCTCTTCGCTTTGTTCCATCAGTGCGGCATCGGGCGCGCCGGCGATCTTCGCGGCAAGTGTCTTGTCTTTCTTCTCTTCAGCGCGAACGATATTGGCCGCGCGACCGTAGGCCGTGAGCAAATTCTTTCCCGCCTCCGTGGCGAGGAACGACTGCACCGCCTCGACCCGCGCCAGCAGGCGCACGAGATCGTCCTCGCCACCCAGGGCGGACACGGCATCGACCACGTCATGCCGCACGCCCTTCTCGCGCATCTGCACTTTCAGACGATCGGCAAAGAAGGCCATCAGGTCGTCTGCATCGAAGAACTTCGTCAACGGCAGGCGGATGCCGTTCTCGACGACAATGCGAATGATGCCGAGCGCCGCGCGACGCAACGCGAAAGGATCGCGCGAACCGGTCGGTTTCTCGCCAATTGCCCAGAAGCTGGTGAGCGCATCGAGCTTGTCGGCAAGTGCCACGACGATGGAGACCGGCGCGCTCGGGCAACGGTCATTGGGACCGGCCGGCGCATAGTGATCGCCAATGGCGTCGGCGATGGCAGCCGGCAGTTTCTCCTCCAGCGCGTAGTAGCGGCCCATGACGCCTTGCAGCTCGGGGAACTCGCCGACCATGCCGCTCCGCAGGTCGGCCTTGCAGAGATGCGCCGCCAGGATCGCCTGGGCCGAATCAGCGCCCGCCACGTAGGGCGCGAGCTTATCGGCCAGGATCTCGATACGCGCGACGCGGTCGGCCTGGGTGCCGAGCTTGGCGTGGAACACCATGTCCTTCAGGGCCGGCAGCCGCTCCTCCAGCCGCACCTTGCGATCCTGGTCCCAGAAGAACTTGGCGTCGGCCAGCCGAGAGCGCAGCACGCGCTCGTTGCCGTCGACGATCGTGCTGCCGCCGTCGCGCGCCACGTTGTTGGCCACGACGACAAAGCGATTGGCGAGCGCGCCGTCCTTCCGGTTGGTGACGAAGTAGCGTTGATGCGTCCTCATGGAGACGATCAGCACTTCGGGCGGCACGTCCATGAACTGGCCATCGATGGTGCCGAGCATCGGCACCGGCCATTCGACGAGGCCCACCACCTCTTCGAGCAGGCCGTCGTCCTGCCTGAGCGCGACCTGGGCGTCGGCGCAGAGCTTCTCGGCGCCTTCCAGCACGATCTTCTTGCGCTCGGCTGGGTCCAACACCACGTGTGCCGCTCTGAGCTTGGCTGTGTAGTCGGCGAAGCCCGTAACCTTGATGGCGCCCTTGCTGAGGAAGCGATGCCCGCGCGTGGTGTCGCCGAACTTGATCGGCGCCATCTGACCACCGGGCGCCATTTCGCCCGCCAGCACCCTGCCGTCGAACAGCGCCACAATGGATTGCAGCGGGCGCACCCAGGTCGTGGTGCCGCTGCCCCACTTCATCGACTTGGGCCAGGGCAGCGCCTTCATCGCGGCGTCGATGATGCCCGGCAGCGCCTCGGCGGTCGGCCCGCCCTTCTTGGCGATGACGGCGAACCAGAACTCGCCCTTGCCGGTGTCGCGCTTCTCTGCCTGGTCGAGCGAGGAAAGACCCGTCGCCTTCAGGAAGCCCTGCACCGCCTGCTCAGGCGCGCCGACCCGCGGGCCGCGCCGCTCTTCGCTGATATCGGCCCGCGCCGCCGGCAGGCCATCGACCACCAGCGCCAATCGGCGCGGCGTGGCGAAGGCCCGCGCGTCCTTGAACTCCAGGCCGGCAGCCTTCAACCCGTCGCTCACCAGTCGCTTGAGATCGTCGGCGGCGCGCGCCTGCATGCGCGCCGGGATTTCTTCGCTCAGAAGCTCGAGAAGCAGCTCGGCCATCAAGCAGCCCCTTCGACTGCGCTCAGGGCAGGCTTCTTCTGGGTAACGAGCCACGCCTCGCAGCACGCCTTGGCGAGCTCGCGCACGCGCAGGATGTAGCTTTGCCGCTCGGTGACGCTGATCACGCCGCGCGCGTCCAGCAGGTTGAAGCAGTGCGACGCCTTGATGCACTGCTCATAGGCGGGCAACGGCAGCTTGCGCTCGATCAGGCGGCCGCACTCCTTCTCCGCATCGGCGAAGTGGCGGAACAGCATGTCGGTGTCGGCGTGCTCGAAATTGTAGGCCGACTGCTCGCGCTCGTTCTGCAGGAAGACATCGCCGTAGCTCAGCGGCACTTCCGAGTCGGTGCGATTGAACGGCAGGTCGAAGATCGACTTCTTGTCGAACAGGTACATGGCGAGCCGTTCCAAGCCGTAGGTGATCTCGCCCGAAACGAGATCGACGTCGATGCCGCCGACCTGCTGGAAGTAGGTGAACTGGCTGATCTCCGCACCGTCGCACCACACTTCCCAGCCCAGACCCCAGGCACCGAGCGTCGGGCTCTCCCAATCGTCCTCGAGGAAACGGATGTCGTGCACGGAGGTGTCGATGCCGATCGCCTCGAGCGAGCCGAGGTAGCGTTCGAGGATGTCGGGCGGCGACGGCTTCAGGATGGCCTGGAACTGGTAGTAGTGCTGCAGGCGCATGGGGTTGTTGCCGTAACGGCCGTCCGTCGGCCGCCGCGACGGCTGTACGTAGGCCGCGTACCAGGCCTTCGGCCCGAGCGCGCGCAACGTCGTGGCAGTGTGGAAGGTGCCCGCGCCCATCTCCATGTCGAACGGCTGCAGGATCAGGCAGCCCTGGCGGGCCCAGTAATCCTGCAGGGTCAGAATGAGTTCCTGGAAGCACGTCGGCTTGAGGCGTGCTGAGGGTTCGGACACCGGTATACCCCGAAGCTCAGAAGGCCTTTTGTTTCTACGACTTAAGGCCGTTGTTGCGGTGCGGCAAAATAGGTGGCACCCCCACCCCGGTCAACCGCGCCGACTGGGATCAATCCGTGCTGCGGCCTCTGACTGTGGACGGCCGCACTGGCCGCATTTTTCAGCACTGGCGGGATTATAGGCCCCGCAGCCGGGGCACTGGACGGTCTCCTCGATCGCGACCTTGCGGGCCGACAAGGGCGCCGCCGGCGAGGGCGGTGGCGGTGGCGGCGCGGGCCGTGCAGGTTCGTCGGGCTTGCCGACGAACTTGTCCCACAGGCCCTTCCAGCGGGAAAAAGTCTTCCACACGGCATAAACGGCGATGCCAAACAGGATGATCTTGAGCAAAAGCCCCATGCGGCCATTTGAGGTCCCTGCATCCTGCGGTCAAGCGCGCTATATCCTGTGGCCATGAATGGAAGTGGAGAAGCGCCGCTCGATCTTTTCGTAGTGGGCGGCGGAATAAACGGTGCAGGCATTGCCTGCGATGCGGTGGGGCGGGCGCTGAAGGTCGGGTTGTGCGAAATGCACGATTTTGCCAGCGCCACCTCCTCGGCTTCGACCAAGCTGATCCATGGCGGCCTGCGCTATCTCGAGCACTACGAATTCCGATTGGTGCGCGAGGCGCTACAGGAGCGCGAGGTCCTGCTGGCCAAGGCGCCGCACCTGTCCTTTCCGCTGCGTTTCGTGCTGCCGCATGAGCCGCATCTGCGGCCACGCTGGATGCTGCGGCTGGGCCTCTTTCTCTACGACCATCTCGACTGGCACATGACGCTGCCCAAATCGATCTCGGTCGACCTGCCGCACTCGAAGTTTGGGGCGGGCCTGAAACCCTCCTTCAAGAACGGCTTCGTCTACTCCGATGCCTGGGTCGACGACGCACGGCTGGTGATCTCCAACGTGAAATCGGCGCGCCAGATGGGTGCCCGCATCTTCGCCCGCCACCGCTGCGTGTCGGCGAGGCGCAGCGAGAACGGCACGCTGTGGAACATCGAGCTCAGCGCACCCGACGGCGCCACAGTGAAGCTGCAGGCGCGCGGCCTGGTCAATGCCACCGGGCCGTGGGTGAAGCGCTTCCTCGACGAGCAGACCGACATCAAGACCGGCAAGCGGGTGCGGCTGATCAAGGGCAGCCACATCGTCGTGCCACGGCTGCATGAGGGCGACCACGCCTTCATCCTGCAGAACAAGGATGGGCGCATCGTCTTCATCATCCCCTATGAACGCTCGTTCTCGGTGATCGGCACAACCGACATCCCCGTCGAGGAAGGCGAGAAGGCCGTCTGCACCCAGGACGAGATCAACTATCTCTGCGAGATCGCAAGCTATTACATGGTCAAGCCGGTGCGGCCGGCCGATGTGGTGTGGACCTATTCCGGCGTGCGTCCGCTGTTCGACGATGGCGATGACGATCCCTCGGCGGTGACACGCGACTATCATCTGGAGGTCGACGGCGCGGTCGGCACGGCGCCCCTGCTCTCGGTGTTCGGCGGCAAGATCACGACCTACCGGCGCCTGGCCGAGCATGCGTTGCGTGATCTGGCCCCTCATTATCCGCACATGGGGGTGGAATGGACCGCCGGCCGGGCGCTGGCCGACGGCGAGCTCGCCGATGCGCCGACCTTCGAGGAGGCGTTCGACACCTTTGTCGCCTCGGCGTGCACCGTGAAGCCCGGCCTGCCCAAGGAGCTGGTGCGCGTGCTGGCGCGGCGGCACGGCATCGGCATCGACGACCTGCTCACGGACGTCAAGACGGTGGCCGACCTCGGACAGCATTTCGGCGGCTATCTGTATGAGACCGAGGTGCGCTACCTCGTGCGCGACGAATGGGCGGTCGAGGCCGAGGACGTGCTGTGGCGGCGGACCAAGGAAGGCCTGCACATGACCCAGGCCGAGCGCGAGCGGTTCGCGCGCTGGCTTGCCGAACTTCGGCCAAACTCTGCCTGACTTCATCCGTGGCAAAGGCCACAGTCACGGAGCCGCCGGCACTGGTAAATGACCATCCCCTTCCCTCGGAATCGAAGAGGTTGGTCGATGAGCAGTGACGGTTTCCCCGGGGCGATCTGGATCCCCGCGCACGCCGACCGCTACGCCCGCAGAGATACCCGGATCATCGAGGAAATCGTTCTTCACATCACAGAAGGCGGAACGGACAAGGCCGAGGTAACCGCCCGCAACGCCTTCGGTATCCCGAGGTACCTCCAGAACGGGAAATGGAAGCAGCAAGCCGCCCACTACATCGTCGGGCGGGACGGAACCGTCGTCCAATGTGTCCGTCACAAGGACATTGCCTTTCATGCCGGACCGGCCAACGACTGGACGATCGGCATCGAGCACAACACGCGCTCGGGCACGGACAAGAAGCTCACCGGCGCCCAGTATCTGAAGTCGGCGGAGCTGGTGTTGTGGCTGTGCAACAAACTCGGCCTTGCCGCGAACAGGTACACCATATCCGGGCACTCGGAGGCCGATCCCGCGACGACACACTCGAGCTGCCCGGGTCGTGTGCTGAAGTGGGACACTTATATGGCGGCCGTCTTCCATCACCAGGAAGTCGCGCAGGGAAGGACGCCGATGCGTTTGTGGAACGACGATGACGTCTAAGCGGTAACTTTACATAACTTAACACGACAGGCGGGCACGCCGGCCGCGGACGCAGCGTATCATCGCTACAGCCCACGTATTCCGGTGAGGTCCAACGATGTCGTTCCGCCGCCCCCTGCTTTTCGCAGCCCCCGCCGCCCTGATTGCCGGCCTCCTGCTGGCGACGTCTGCTTCGGCCGCCGTCGGCAGCGTTTTGGATGACGACCTGCTCGAACTGGCCCAGGC
>DATGZZ010000148.1:0-4360 GCA_035296945.1 Reyranella sp. | reverse complement strand
CGTGTCGGCCACCGACGTGAAGCGGTCAATGCGGGTGGCGCCGGTGTCGGGATCGACCTCGACCTCACAGACCATGACCCCGGTGGGAAACGATTCGATCTTGTCGGCGAACAGGGCATCTCCGTCGAACGGCTTGTGGGTGGCCAGCTCGAACAGGCCGACGCGGCGATCGGTGCCCACGACCTCGAAGCCGCCGTCGCGATAGGCAATGTCGCTCGCGGCCGTCTCCAGGCGCTCGCCGGCGAGTTCGCGGCCGCGCTGGATCACGACGTCGGCGGCGCGCCTGAGCGTCGTGCCGCTGATGATGGTCGAGGACGATCCGCCCGTGCCGCCGCCATGCGGGATGCTGCGCGTGTCGCCTTGGCGGACTTCTATGCGGTCCATCGGCACGCCGAGCGAGTCCGCCAGGATCTGGGCGAACACGGTCTCGTGGCCCTGGCCCTGGCTTTGCGTACCCACGCTCGCCACCAGGCGGTTGGGCTCGACCTGGACCACGACATGCTCGTCGGCGATGCCGCCGGTGCCGTGCAGATGGCAGGCAAGCCCCAGCCCGCGCCGCTTGCCCGCGGCTTCGCTCGCTGCACGGCGCGCCGCGAAGCCTGGCTCGTCTGCGGCCTTGAGCGCGGTCTCGAACAGCCGCACGCAGTCGGCGGCATCATAGGTGTAGCCGCTCGCTGCCGCGTACGGCATCTCGTCAGCCTTGAGCAGGTTCAGCCGCCGGAGATCGGCGGGCGTGCGGCCGGTCTCATGGGCGGCGAGGTCGACCAGCCGCTCCAGAAGGAACAGCGCTTCGGGCTTGCCGGCGCCGCGGATGGCGTCGACCGGCACGGTGTTGGTGAAGGCGCAGTCGAAATCGATGCGGATCGCCGGAATGCGATAAAGGCCGGAGATCACCTTGGCCAGGCCCGTAGTCGGGATGGTCGGCGCGAACATCGAGACATAGGCGCCGTAGTTCGCCTGCGCCTTGACACGCAGCGCGACGAACTTGCCCTGCGCGTCGAGCGCCAGCTCGGCGCTGGCTAAAAGGTCGCGCGCATGGCTGTCGCTCTGCGCCAGCTCGGCGCGCTCGCAGGTCCAGCGCAGGCCGCGCTTGAGCTTGCGGGTGGCCCAGGCGATCAGGGTCGATTCGGCATAGATCGGATATTTCGGTCCGAAGCCGCCGCCGACGTCCTCGGTCACCAGCCGCAGCTTGTCCTTGGGTATGTTCAGCACGCGCTCGCACATCAGGCGATGGGGGATCTGCACGCCCTGCGAGGAGAAGGTGACGGTGACGAGGTCGTCCGCCGCGTCGTAGGCCGACCACGCCGCGCGCGTCTCCATGTAGTGCACGATCTGCCGCGGCGAGCGGATGGCAAGCGTCGAGATGTGCGCTGCCTGCGCAAAGGCGGCATCGGTCGCCGCGGCATCGCCTTTGCCCCAGCGGCACATCAAGTTGCCAGGCACGTCATCATGGACCAGCGGCGCATCGGGGGCGAGCGCCTGCGCCGCCGTGACGACGGCGGGCAGCGTCTCGTAGTCGATCTCCAGCGCTTCCGCCGCGTCGCGCGCCTGGTCGAGCGTGCTGGCAACGACCATGGCGACGATGTCGCCGACATGGCGCACCTTGCCCGGCGGCATCGGCAGATGGGCGGGCTCGCGATGGCGGTTGCCGGCCGCATCCTTGATCTCGCTGATCGCCGGCAGATGGCCGACCTTGTCGGCCAAAAGGTCGTCGGCGGTATAGATCGCCGCGACGCCGGGCGAGGCGAGGGCTGCCGCCGTGTCGATGCCGGCAAGTCGCGCATGGGCGTGCGGTGAGCGCACGAACAGGACGGCCAGCGCACCGGCCGGCGCGGTGTTGTCGGCATAGCGGCCGCGGCCGGTCAGCAGCCGGCCGTCCTCGCGTCGCGTCACCGGCTGGCCGAGCTTCACAGGAGCATTCATGGCGTCGGGTATACCGGCTTTTGGCCTCGGGCCGTGACGATGAAATCTTGGGTTCGGATTACTCCTGTTCTTGGCCTCGGCGGGCCTTGCAGCCGGACCACGGGCATGGCAACTCGGAGTCCATGGATAGCATCGTGGTCCTGGTCAGCGTCTTCGCCGTCTTCATCCCGGCCCTTATCCTGCCGGGACCGGATTTCGTCGCCGTCGTGCGATCTTCCATGACCCACGGCACGCGCGCCGGCCTGCTGACGACGCTCGGCGTATCGACCGGCCTCTGCCTGTACTCGACGCTGAGCCTGCTCGGCCTGTCGGCCATCCTGGCCGAGTATCAGTGGCTCACCTGGACCGTGCGCGTGCTGGGTGGCTGCTATCTCGCCTATCTCGGCATCAAGCTTCTGCGGGCCAAGCCTCAGACGATCGACCTCGACCAGGAGCCCGCGCGCCCGGCCGGTACGCGCGCGATCCTGTTCGGATTCCTGGTGACGCTCACCAATCCCAAGGCGATCGTGCTGTTTGCCAGCGTCTTCGCCACGTCCGTCACCGCCTCGACGCCGACCTGGCTGATGGTCCTGATGATCGGCCTCGTGACGGCGTCGTCCCTGGTCTGGTATTCCTGCGTCAGCCTGTTCATGTCCTCAGGCCCGGTGATGCGCCGCTTCCAGCGGGCGCGGCACTGGATCGAGCGTGCAGCAGGCGTCTGCTTCATCGGCCTCGGCGGCAAGGTTTTGGCCGACGCCGGTAGACCGATATCGTAGTATTGCGTCACTGAGTGCTGGGCTTTCCACTGGACGAGGGGTGATCCGCCATGTCCGAGCCGCCACCGAATCGCAATCCCGCCTTTGAAGCCGTCCTCCGACGGCTGCTTGCCAGACGGCCGCAGCCCAGAAGCGCGCCTGGCAAGAGCCAGGCGAGACCCTCGCCGAAAAAGAAGCCCCGGGCGGCCTGAGCTCTACGCTGCCAGCGCGTCGCTGATCACCTTCAGCGCCGTGTCGATGTCCCCGCGGTTGACGTCGAGATGCGTCACCGCGCGGATGCGCGTCGCCGTGTTGGCGCCGATGCCGACGCCGCGCTCGCGGCAGGCATCGACCAGCTTGGCCGAGGTCCAGCCGGGCTTGGTGATCTCGAAGAACACCAGGTTGGTCTCCATGCGCGGCACGTCGATCTGGACGCCCTTGATGTTGGCCAGCCCCTCGGAGAGGTGACGCGCATTAGCGTGGTCCTCGGCCAGGCGGTCCCAGTTGTGGTCGAGCGCATAGAGGGCGGCCGCGGCGATGACGCCGGACTGGCGCATCGAGCCGCCCAGCATCTGCTTCTGCCGCCACGCCTCCTTGATGAACTCCTTCGAGCCCGCGATGCTGGCGCCGACCGGCGCGCCCAGGCCCTTGGTGTAGTCGAGCCACAGTGAATCGACACAGGCAGCGTAGGCGCTCGCCTTGATGCCCGACTTGACCGAGGCGTTGCACAGCCGTGCGCCGTCCATGTGCAGGGCGACGCCGGCATCGCGCGCGACCTTGGTCACGCCCTGCATGGTGGCGAGCGGCCACACCGTGCCGAAGCCGCCGTTGGACGTATTCTCGATCGACACCAGGCGCGAGCGCGGCGCGTTGCGGCTGTTGGGATCGCGCAGCGCGGCCTTGACCTGCTCGCCCGTGAACACGCCGTTGGGGCCCTCGATCGGCCGGATCATGACGCCGGAATTGGCGGCCGGACCGCCGGTCTCGGCATTGATGATGTGGGCCGTGCGATCGGCGATCACCTCGTCGCCCAGGCGGCAATGCACGCGGATGGCGATCTGGTTGGCCATCGTGCCGCTCGGCAGGAAGAGCGAGTCCTCCTTGCCCAAAAGCTCGCAGACGCGCTCGCGCAGGCGGTTGACCGTGGGGTCTTCCATCTTCTGCTCGTCGCCGACCTCGGCGTCGGCCATGGCCTTCCGCATGCCGGGCGAGGGCTTGCTCTTGGTGTCGCTGTAGAGATCGATGAAACGGTTTTGCATGGCGTGTCGGGTTCTCCTGCGCCACCATAACGGCAACGGCGGATGGAGGAAACATGAGCCAGTTTGCGGCCCAGCCCGCAGCTTCGGTAATACCGGAGGAGCTGCTTTACGGTCTCGACGGCGCCATCGCCACCGTCACGCTCAATGCACCGCAGCGCATGAACACCATTTCTGGTCCGATGCTGCGGCAGCTCACCGATGCGCTGGTGCGGGCAAACGAAGACAAGGACGTGCGGGTCGTCATCCTGACCGGCACGGGCCGCGCCTTCTGCGGCAGCTCACCGATGCGCTCGTTCGGACAAACGAAGATTGAGCGTGATGGTGGCGATGGCGCCGTCGACACCGTAGAGCAGCTCCTCCGGTATTACCGAAGCTGCGGGCTGGGCCGCCAACTGGCTCATGTTTCCTCCATCCACCGATGCCGCTATGGTGAAGCAGGAGAAC
>DATGZZ010000147.1:0-7903 GCA_035296945.1 Reyranella sp. | reverse complement strand
CCGGGACCGCCGCCACTGCTCTGACGCAACCTTCATTCCTGCCAGACAGTTTTCAGGGGCAGGCAGGATGGAGCCAGGACATGACGGTGAAGCTCAACCACACGATCGTCGCGGCACACGACCATGAGAAATCCGCGCTGTTCCTCACCGAGCTGCTCGGCCTCGACGCCCCTGTCCGTCTCGGCCCGTTCGCGCTGGTGACGGTCGGCGACGCGCTGACCTTGGATTTCATGAAGACCGATGGCGATGTCGTGTCCCAGCACTATGCGTTTCTGGTGAGCGAAACCGAATTCGACGAGATCTTCGCGCGCATCAAGGCGCGTAATTTGCCGTATTGGGCCGATCCCAGTCAGTCGAAGCGCAACGAGATCAACCGATGGGACGATGGCCGCGGCGTGTACTTCGAGGATCCCAATGGGCACCTGCTCGAGATCCTGACGCGCTGCTACGGCAGCGCCGGTACCTCGACGGAATATCCGCATCCGCTCGTGGCCGAGAAGCTGGAAAGCGAGGACAGGCCTCAGCCGGTGGCCCGCGCCGTCCGGTAGGCGGCGATCAGGCCCTGGTATTCCTCCATGCCGGGGAAGCGCTCGAATCTTCGCTCGGCGCCGGTCACGGCCCATGGCAGCTTCTCGGCCGTCTGGGTTTCCAGCCAGGGAGCGAACCAGTACGGGTCGTCGAGCAGCGTGGCGCGCACGTTGACGAAGCCCATGGCGGCACGCGGCCGGGTGAACACCCAGCTCTTGCACCAGTCGCAGTGATGATGGTCGGCCACGTCGCCGTGCAGGCCGCCGATCACCGGCTCACCGGCGATCACCGCGAAACCGCCTTCCGGCACGACCAGGGTCGTCGAAAAGGCGCTGGCTGTCATGCGCTGGCAGCCGCGGCAGTGGCAGGCCGCCTCCAGCCAGGGCTGCTCGCTGAGCCTGAAGCGCACGCGACCGCAGCGGCAGCCGCCTTCGATCGGCAGTTTGGGCATCGCCATCGGTTGTGTCCCCTCCATCCGGCGCGCTAGGATCACATCAATAAACACACGTCTTGGGAGGACGTTCCAATGCGCATCAAGCGTCGCACTTTCAACTCGCTCGCTGTCGCGGGCGCGGCCACCGGCTTTGCCGGCGCGGCCAACGCGCAGGCCAAACCGATCACCATCGGCTTCGGCATGGCGCTGACCGGCGGTCTTGCGCCCAACGGCAAGGCGGCGCTGCTCGCCATGCAGATCGCGGCGGAAGAGATCAATGCCAAGGGCGGCATCCTCGGCCGGCCGGTCAAGCTCGTCTACTACGACGACCAGTCCAATCCCTCCTCGGTGCCCGGCCTCTATACGAAGCTGATGGACGTCGACAAGGTCGACATCCTGGTGAGCGGCTACGCCACCAACATGATCGCGCCGGCGATGCCCGTGGTGATGCAGAAGGATCGCACCTTCTTCGCCCTGTTCGGTCTCGATGTGAACTCCGAGTTCAAATACAACCGCTACTTCTCGATCCAGCCGGCCGGCGGGCCCAAGCCGAAGGAAGCCTTCGCCGAGGGCTTCTTCGAGGTGGCGATGGCGCAGAATCCCAAGCCGGCGACCTTGGCCATGATCGGCGCCGACGCCGAGTTCCCGCGCAATGCGCTGGAGGGCGTGCGCAACATCGCCAAGAAGTACAATCTCAAGATCGTCTACGACAAGAACTACCCGCCGGCGACCGCCGACTACACGCCGGTCGTGCGCGCGGTGGCCGCCACCAATCCCGACATCTTCTTCGCGGCGTCCTATCCGCCCGATTCGGTGGGTATCATCCGCGCCAGCCACGAGATCGGCTTCAAGCCCAAGATCTATGGCGGCGGCATGGTCGGCCTGCAGGCGACAGCCATCAAGACGCAGCTCGGGCCGCTGCTGAACGACATCGTGGTCTACGACTTCTGGCTGCCGTGGGCAGGCTTCGCCACCGACGCCGGGCGCGAGTTCGTGAAGAAGTACCAGACCAAGTCGGCCGAGGCCGGCGTCGACCTGCTGGGCTACTACCTGCCGCCGTTCGGCTACGCCCTGATGCAGGTCGTCGACCAGGCGGTGACGGGAGCCGGCACCACCGAGGACGCCAAGCTCGCCGACTTCATGCGCAAGGCGACCTTCAAGACCGTCGTCGGCGACTTCAAGTTCAACGCCGGAGGCGAGTGGGAAACCGCTCAGGTCATGGCCGTGCAGTTCCAGGGCATCCAGGGCAACGGCGTGGAGCAGTTCACGAACCCGAAGACCGAAGTCATCCTGTGGCCAGCCAAGTACAAGACCGGCGACATCGTCTATCCGTACAATCCGAAGAAATAAGGACGAACGGCCTCGTGTGAGGCCGTAAAGGTCCCTCGCTTCGCTCGGGATGACAACGACACTGTCATCCCGAGGGCGAAGCCCGAGGGACCTTTCTCTTTGCGCGTCTTCTCACGCCCCGAGGTAGAATTCGCGGATCAGCTCGTTGTTGTTCAGCGCCTCGGCGGATTCGCCTTCGAAGGCGATCTTGCCGTGGACGATGACGTAGCCGCGGTCGGCGATGCGGATGGCCTGGATGAAGTTCTGCTCGGCCATCAGGACGCTGAGGTTATAGCCCTCCTTCAGCTCCTTGATCTTGTCGATGGTGCGGCTGACCAGGAGCGGCGCCAGGCCGACCGAGGGCTCATCGATCAACAGGATGCGCGGCGCCGACATCAGCGCGCGGGCTAGCGCCAGCATGTGCTGCTCGCCGCCCGACATGCTGCCGGCGAGCTGGCTCGTCCGTTCCTTGAGTCGCGGGAAGGTTTCCAGGCAGAAATCGAGGTTGCGCTTGATCTGCGAGCGCGCCTTGGGCCGGAAGGCGCCGAGCAGCAGGTTCTCGGTCACCGTGAGCTTGGGGAAGAGCCGGCGGCCCTCGGGCACGAAGCCGATGCCGAGATCGACGATCTGCTCGGTCGCGAGGCCGACCAGCTCGTGCTCGCTGCCGTCGATCATGGCTTTGATGCTGCCCTTGGACGGCCGCACGATGCCCATCACCGACTTCATCAGGGTCGACTTGCCGTTGCCGTTGGTTCCCAAGAGCGCCACCGTCTCGCCGGCGCCGACAGAAAGCGACACGCCGTCGAGCACGCGCACCGCGCCGTAGCCCGCGTCGATGCCGGCGATGGTGAGGCTATTCGCCAAGGTAAGCCTTCACGACTTCAGGATCGCGCACGATGTCCTTGGGCGGACCGTCGGCGATCTTCTTGCCGGCGACCAGCACGGCCAGCCGTTGGGAGAACTCCATCACCGCCCGCATGATGTGCTCGATCATGATCACGGTGACGCCCTGCTCGTTCAGCCGGATCAGGAGCGCGATGATCTCGTCGACCTCGGCGTGGCTCAGTCCCGCCATCGCCTCGTCGGAGATCAGGAGCTTCGGGCCGGCCGCCATGGCGCGGGCGAGCTCGAGCTTGCGCATCTCGATCTGCGTGAGGTCGCGTGGCATCTGGCGCGCCTTGCCGGCCAGCCCGAAGAGTCCCAGGAGCTCCAGGCAGCGCTCATCGATCGCCGCACCATGCAGATGCCCGCCGGCCCGCGCGTTCACCGAATAGAGGATCGGGATGCGCACGTTTTCGGCCAGCGACAGGCTGGCGAAGGGCCGCGGCAGCTGGAAGCTGCGCGCCAGCCCGCGGCGCGTGCGCTGATGCGCCGTCAGGCCGTCGAGCGCCTCGTCGGCGAAACGCACGCTGCCGGTCTCGTTGTGCAGCGTGCCGCAGATGCAGTTGACCAAGGTCGACTTGCCCGAGCCGTTGGGCCCGATCAGGCCGAGCCGCTCGCCCGGCTGCACCTCGAGGTCGATGCCGTCGAGCGCCACGAAGCCGCCGAAGCGCTTGCTGAGCCCGCTGACCTGCAGGAGCGCCGTCATCGCTTCCTCTTCTGGAACAGGCCGATGATGCCCTGCGGGGCCAGGATGACGAAGGCAACCATGAGCACGCCCGCCACCAGCACGTTGACCGCCGACGAGATGGTGACGCGCAGATACTCCTGCAGGCCGCCGACCAGCACCGCGCCGATCACCGGGCCGAGCCAGCTGCCGGTGCCGCCGATCAGCGGCATGGCGATGGCGTTCACCGCATAGTTCAGGCTGAAGCCCGAGGCGGGGTCGAGATAGGTCACGTAAAAGGGCAACGGCGCGCCGGCCATGCCCATGAAGCCGCCGCTCAGCGTCGTGGCGATCAGCTTCAGCCTGAGCGTCGGCACGCCGGAGGCCTCGGCCGCGGCTTCGTCGTCGCGGATGGCGGCGAAGCCGTAGCCCAGCGCCGAGCGTTCGATGGCCCGTGCCGTCGCCAGCACGATGACGCACATGCCCAGCATCAGCAGGAAGAGGTATTGCACGTAGTCGCCGCCGATCAGCGGCGCCACGCGCGGGCGCAGCACATAGGCGCCGCGCGCGCCGCCGACGAAATCCCAGTTGATGATCAGGGTCTGCACCACCACAGCGAGCGCCAGCGTGGCGATGGAGAAGAACACGCCGCGCAGGCGCAGCGTCAGATAACCGGTGCCGAGCCCGACCAGGCCGGCCAGCGTGCCGCCGATCAGGATCATCACCGGCAGCGGCATCGCCGGTATGAGCTTGTGCAGCACCACGGTCGAATAGGCGCCGAGGGCGAAGAAGGCGGTGACGCCGAAATTCACGTAGCCGGTGTAGCCGCCGAGGATGTTCCAGGCGGTGCCCAGCACGATGTACTGCACCACCACGTAGCCCATGAAGAAGGCGTAGCTGTTGTTGTACCAGCGGCCGAGGGCGAAGATCGCGGCGGCGATGGCGATCAGCGCCAGGGTGAACGGCAGCGCGCGCAGCCCCGGCACCGCCGCCACGGCGGTCTTATCGGCCAAGGATGCCACTGGGCCGCACCGCCAGGGTGATGAGCAGGATGCCAAAGGCCACCGCCGGCGCCCATGACGGGCCGAAGAAGGTGGCGGTGAGGCTCTCGGCGATGCCGAGTGTCATGGCCGCGATCACCATGCCGGGAAAGCTGCCCAGCCCGCCCAGCACGACGATGGCGAAGACGCGGCCGATATACTCACGGCCAATCGAGGGCTCGACCGGCTGGATGATGATCAGGCAGGCGCCGGCCAGCGCCGCCGTGGCGATCGAGAGCCCGAAGGCGATGCGCTTGATCTTGACCGGGTCGGCCGCCATCAGGCGCAGCGCGCCCTGGTCCTGGGCGACCGCCTGCACGGCGCGGCCGATGAAGGTGCGCGACAGGAAGAGCTGGAAGGCCATCACCATGGCCATCGCCACCAGGAACGGCACGAGCAGCCGCAAGGGCAGGTCGAACAGGCCGAGACTGATGCTGGGGCCGATATAGTTCGCCTGGACGGTCCGGTAGTCGACACCGAAGGTGAGCACCAGCGCCACTTCGGTGATGAACAGCAGGCCGAAGAAGAAAGACAGGCCGCGCAGCGACTGGTCATCGCGCCGCTCGAAGGCGACGTAGTAGACCTGATAGGCCGCCATGCCGAGCAGGTAGAAGAACGGCAGCGCGATCACCGCGGCCAGGATCGGATCGATGCCGAACACCGTGTTACCGATAAACGCGGCGTAGGAGCCCAGCAGGATGAAGGCCGGATGGGCGATGTTGACGATGTCGAGCAGGCCGAAGGAGATGGCAATGCCGACCGACACCGCGGCATAGAAGCCGCCGAGCAGCAGCCCGGAGACGATGGCGTTGATCAGCAGGTCAGCGGAGAAGCCGTCCATGACGCCGGATCAATCTGCGTGCGTGGCGACGGTTTCGCAGGCCTGCGCAGACATTGTGCCTCCCCTAATGCGCACCCTCGCGGATGCAGCCGTGGCGGTGTTTCCGCCTTCGTGCGCAGCTCGCGCGGAAAGGAGGATGGCTGCCCGGCAGGCTTTTGACAATGGTTTCCGGTCGGACGATTCCGATCGGCTTGCGATCAAAGGACGACGCTCCGCCTTTGTGCCATAAATCCGGCATCCCTCCCGTCTTCCCAACCAAGAGATTCTGCCGGCAATGCCATTAGCTCCTCCTGTCGGAGTCGTGATCGCCAATCACAACAACGGCGCCTTCGTCGAGAAGGCCATCGGGTCGGTGGCCCGCCAGTCCGTCCGCGACCTGCAGGTCGTCGTCGTCGACGATGCCTCGACGGACCGCTCGGACGAAGTCATCCGGCGCTGCCTCGCGCGCCTCGGCGACACTCGGTTTCGCTACGTGAAGCTCGGCACCAACCTCGGCCAGGCCGGCGCGTTGCGCCGCGGCATGGCCGAGCTCGACACGCCGTTCGTCTGCTTCCTCGATTCGGACGACCTCTGGTACGACGACTTCGTCGCCCGTCACCTCGCCGTCCACATGAATGCCGACTTTCCCGTCGCGCTGACCTACTGCGATTCACATGTCATCGACGGCAACGACCGGATCCTGGCGGGAACTGCCTGGTGGTTCGATTCCGACAATCCCCAGGCCTGGGCGCAGCGGTCGATTGCGCCCGCGCTCACGCCAACCATCGATCCGGCGCGGGGCGAGCTCACTTACCCGCGCAACGATGGCGTCACCTTCTATCCGCAGTGGTCGCCGAACGGCGCCACCAACACGACGGCAAGCATGATGTTCCGGCGCGCCTTCGTCGATCTGGTGTTCGTGCCGCCGAGCCACGAGCTCAGGCTGTACGTCGACTTCTACCTGTCGACCTTGGCCTGCCTGCTGACCGGCGCCATCGCCATCCATGAAGCGCTGTACGGGTATCGCATGCATGGCGGGAACAGCCATTCCAACGCCACCGTGCCGGGCGGCGCCTACAACTCCGCCAACCGCGAGTGGGAGCCGATCCGCACCTATATCCTGAAGATGATCCAGAAGGTCCTGCGCGGCGAGGCCGAGACGTTGCGGTTGACCTTCGGCGAGCAACGCCATGCGCTCGCCGAACAGCTGATGGCGGAGGCGGTCGGCAAGCTGCCGATCGAACAGGCAGCGCCAGGGAAGGCGCGATTGTCCGAATTGGTGCTCGGCCTCCTGGGTGACGGGCTGTCGCGCCTCGGCCTGCGCGGGCGGTCGTGACGACGAATGAATAGGCGCGCCGTCTTCACCGGCGTGGCGCGGAACTGCGCCGCGCACCTGCCGGGCGTGTTGCAGAACCTCGAGCGATTCGCAGCGTCTTATCGCGCGGCGTCCTTCCTGTTCGTGGTCAGCGACAGCAAGGACGACACGCGCACGATCCTGGAACGCTGGCTGGCGGACGGACGACACGGCCGGCTGATCGACCTCGGCGCGCTGGAAGGACGGCTGACAAAGCGGACCGAACGCATCGCCTTCGCCCGCAACACCGGCCTCGACGAAATCGCCGGCAGCGAGGATGCCGGCCACGACCACCTCGTCGTCGCCGATCTCGACGATGTTTTGGCCCGGCCAGTCGATACCGACGCCTTCGCCCGCGCGGCGGCCTGGCTCGATGCCGATCCGGTGCGCGCCGGCGTCATGGCCAATGCCATGCCGCGCTACTACGACGTCTGGGCACTCCGCCACGAGCGCTGGTGCCCGGACGATTGCTGGCATCCGATCTGGGGCCGCTCGCCCGCGGAGACCTTCGAAGCGGCAAAGTTCCGTGAAGTCTTCACGCGCCAGGTCGCGATCCCGCCATCGCTGCCGCCGATCGCCGTGCGCTCGGCCTTCGGCGGGCTTGGCGTCTATCGCCTGCCTGCAGCGCTTGCCGCCCGCTACTGCGGCATCGACGCGACAGGCCGCGAGACCTCCGAGCATGTCGCCTTCAACACCGCGATCGGCCGCGCCGGCGGCCGGCTTCACATCTTCCCGGCGCTGCAGGTGCACGCGCCGCGCCAACATCTCTACCAGCCGGCAGAATTCAAGTGGCGCTGGCGCGTGACCATGATGGCGCGGCGGACGGCCGAGATCGCGCGGCCGTCGTGGCGCC
>DATGZZ010000146.1:0-7674 GCA_035296945.1 Reyranella sp. | reverse complement strand
AAAAATGAGTCAAGACCATGCCGCACGATCGACACTTGGCCGACCGCATGCGCGCTGCCCTCGCGCGCCACCCGGGCATCAGCGAGCGGGCCATGTTCGGCGGCTTCTGCTGGATGTTGAACGGCAACATGCTGTGCGGCGTCGAGGTCGGCCGCTTCATGTTCCGGGTCGGCAAGGAACTCGAAACAAGGGCATTGGCGAAACCTGGCGCCAAGCCCATCGTTTTCAGCGGACGGCGGATGGGCGGTCTCGTCTGGGTCGACGAGAAGGCCTGCCGAGGCCGCGCGCTGACGAGCTGGATCGAGCTTGCTTCGCGTTTTGTCGGGACGCTACCGCCGAGATAGGAGAGTCCTCGTCAGGCCGGCACCATGAAGCTGTCAAAGAAGGGCGCGAGCTGCTCGTAGCCATCGAGCGGCAGTACCTGAGCGACGTATTGATCAGGCCGCACGATGACCAGGCACCCCGCCGCCCGGTCGATGCCGCGCATCGTGAAGATATCCTGACCACCCTTGAGGTCCGGACAGAACATCTTTTCGTAGTCGCGCAGCCCGTAACGTCCTTTCCGTGGGAGAAGAAAGGGCGGCATGGCTTCGATGGCCAGCTCGCGATGGCCTTGCTGGAACACCGCGCGGACGTCGATCACCGAATCGATGTCGGCGTCCTGTGGCGTGTACTTCCCGACCGGAGACTCGCGCGCCTCGGCGAGAAAGCTGCACAGGGCGCGGATTGCGGAACCGGGCGCCGCCGGATCCTCGGCGCCGGCAAAGGCGAAGATCCGAAAGCGGCCATCCGCCTTGACGACATGGCCGAGGTGAACGGGCTTTGCATCCCCGAGGCGGATCACCGGCGCCGACGAGAAGCGCTTGCCGATGACGAATCCCCGCGCGAGGTGCTGGTGGCTCGGTTCGGCCGTCAGGATCGACGGGGCGTAATGCGTTGCCGTCCCCGCGGTGTAGCGCGCGTGCTTGACGAAATAGTCCTGGGTCTCGGCCGGGTCCGCGGCATCGCCCTGGCGATTTGCCGAGGCCAGGATCGCGGCCCATTCGCGATCGAAGTCGATCAGCTCCTTGGCGATGGCGTGGCGTTCGGCCGAATAGCTATGCAGGAGGTGCGGCGCGCAGCGCTTGCGCAGCACGGCGGCGAGCTTCCAGCCGAGATTGAAGGCGTCCTGCATGGAGACGTTCATGCCCTGGCCCGCTTTCGGGCTGTGCGTGTGGCAGGCGTCGCCCGCGATGAAGACGCGTGGCAGGCGCGTCTCGGCCTCCGCTTCCGGCACGTCGTCGAACTTATCGGTGAGCCGCTGCCCGATGTCGTAGACCGACCACCAGGGAATCTCCTTCACCTCCAGCGTATAGGGGTTGAGGATGCGGCGCGCCTTGGCGATCAGATCGTCCGCCGTGATCTTGCGGCTTGCGATGCGCTCGCCGGCCTCCAGCGCGGTGAGCTCGACATAGAGCCGGACCAGATAGCCGCCCTCGCGCGGGATGATGAGCAGGCTGCCGTCGGACGCGGACTGGATCAATGACTTGAAACGAATATCGGGAAAGTCCGTGATGGCCAGCACATCCATGACGCCCCAGGCGTGGTTGGCCGAATCTCCGCGAAGCTCGCGGCCGATCGCCTTGCGCACGGTGCTGTGCGCCCCGTCGCAGCCGACCAGGTAGCGGGCCTTGACCGTCTCGACCTGCTTGCCGTGCGATGGTCCGAGCCGCTCGAGGGTCGCGGTCACCGCGTGATCCTCGAAGCGCGCTCCTGGCTCGATGCGAACGTCGAGCAGGCGCCGCGCATAATGGGGCTCGAGCCTGGCCGACGATCGCCGCATGACGTCGAGGAAGAAATCGTGCACGCGCGCCTGATTGAGGACGACATGCGGAAACTCCGACAGCCCATCCTCGACATCCTGGACCCTGCCGCTGCGAACAATGGTGTCGGGCTTCGCCGGATCCGGCTTCCAGAATGTCGTCTCGTTGATCCAGCAGGCCTCCTTCATGACGCGTTCGCTGAAGCCATAGGCGTGGAACATCTCCATTGTGCGGCAGGCGATGCCGTCGGCCTGCCCCAACAGCAGCCGGCCCTCCTTCTGCTCGACGATGCAGGTCTTGACGTCAGGGAAGGCCGAAAGCTGCGCAGCGAGATTGAGGCCTGCCGGGCCGCAACCGACGATCAGGACATCGACCTCCGCCGGGACCGGACCAGACGCGCCGGAGGGGCGAACGCGCTCCGCGGGGTCGGCGATTTCCGGATCGCCCGGCTCGAACCCGTTCAGATGGAATTGCATCGAGATCTGCCCCGTGGATGACGGCCGAAGGGCTCCCCTTATGGCCCATCTCCGACGGACGACTCAACGTGCGCAGGTGATGCAAAACGGTCGTCTAAGGCAGATTGTCGCGCAGGAAGATGTCGATGTTGATCCGCTCCTGGTCGGGCACGACGGGATCTCCCAGGCAATGGGCCAGAAGGACACGTGCGGCGGAGCGCGCCTCGTGACCGGGGTCCTGGTTGATGATCGCGTCGATCACGCCGCGCAGCATAAGGGCGCGCGTATGCACCGTGAGCTCGTGGGCGATCCAGACGATGTCGTGGGCGCGGCCTGACGCCTCCAGGGCGGCGGCGATGCCCCGGTTGCCGGCGCCGACGCTGTAGAGGCCGACGAGGTCGGTCTGGCGGGAGAGCAGGCGTGCCGCCAGCATGCGGGTGCGCTCGTTGTCGTCACGGCCTTCTACGGCGGCAAGCGGCGACAGCTCGGGATATTCGCTCGACAGGATCTGGTGGAAGCCGAACTGCCGCTCGGCATGATCGCGCAGGACCAGCGAGCCCGCGATGACGCCGACCGAGCCGCGACGGCCGCGCAGGAAGCGCCCCATCAGGGCCGCCGCCGTGCGCCCGGCGGCGGGATTGTCGATGCCGACATAGTGCAGGCGCCGCGAGCTCGGGGCGTCCGAAACCAGGGTGACGACCCGGATGCCGCGGTTCGCCGCATCGTCGATGGCGGCCCGCACCTTGGGGTGATCGAGCGCGATGGTGGCGACGCCGTCGTAGGACGGAGACAAGGACGCGAGCGCGCCGGCCAGCGCATCGGGATCGAAGACGTCGACATGCAGGATGTCGATGAAGGCGCGCTGGCTGGCCAGCCAGTCGGCCGTCCGGCGTACCTGCTCGTCGAGATTCGTCATGAACGAATTGGCGCCGGTCGGCAGGATGAAGGCGAAACGGAAGGTCTGATTGCGGGCCAGCCTGGCCGCCGCCGCGTCGGGACGGTAGCCGAGCTTGGCCAGCGCCGCCTCGACCCGGGCCACCGTCTTGCCGCGCACGCCGTCGCGCCGGTTGACCACGCGATCGACGGTCGCCAGCGACACGCCCGCGGTACGGGCGACGTCCTGCAGGGTCGCCTTGAGGCGGGTCGTCTCGCTCATTCCGTCAGCGCGCCGCCCACAAGAGGCCGCGCGTCATGATGGTGCGGATCTCGGGGACGTCGAGCTCGTAGGCCCGGTGCCCCAGCGACGAATAGAAGACGCGGCCCGCGCCATACTGCTTCTTCCACACGACCGGCATCACCACGCCGTCGATCCAGGGGGCATGCTCGCCCGAGAAGGTCGTTGTCGCGAGCACGTCGTTGGCGGGATCGACGTGCATGTAATATTGCTCGGAGCGATGCTCGAAGCTTGGGACGCCCGACATGATCGGGTCGTCCGGCCGGGTCACGTCGACCTTGTAGTCGATGATGCCGCCGGGATGGGCCACCCATTGTCCGCCGCACAGGAACTGGTATTCGACGGAGTCGCGGAACGCATCGCCCATGCCGCCGTGATGGCCGCCCATGCCGACGCCCTTCTGCACGGCGGCGCAGAGATTGAGCGCCTCCGCCTTCTCGATCTTGGACATGGTGCAGATCGGCACGATCAGCGACAGGTCATGGATGGCGGGATCGGCGAATGCCGAGGTCTTGGTCTCGACCCGCACGTCGAAGCCTTCCGCCTTGAGCCAGCCGCGGACTATCGAGGCACAGAGGTCAGGGTCATGACCCGGCCAGCCACCCCATACGATCATCGCCTTGCGCATGCTGCCTACTCCCTTCTAGTCCATCGCGCCGGTCGGCAGGCCCGGTGTCATCATCGTCGGACGGTCGACCGTCGTCTCGAGCTTCACCCGCCGGCCTTCGTCGGCCGAGATCTGGAACGCTTCCATGGCTTCCAGCGCATGCAGCGCCAGCGCGCCGCTGGCGCGGTGCGGGCGGCCGCTGGTGAGCGAGGCCGCGAGGTCAGCGACGCCGATCGAGCGGAACTCGCCGTCGACATTGCCATGCGTATGGGGCACGGCCTGCCAGTCGCCGCCCGGCCTGGCCACGGCGACCTCGCCTCCGAACTTGTTCGGATCGGGCACCAGGATGCTGCCCTCCGTGCCATAGATCTCGATCGGGGCGTGATTGTGCCGGGGCACGTCGAAGCTCATGACGATCGACACGACGGCGCCGCTGGCGAACTCCAGCAGCCCGGCGACGTGCGTCGCCACCTCGACCGGAATGAGCGTGCCGTTGAGCGGCTCGCTGGTCACCAGGCGCTCGACCCGCGGCTGGGCGACCGAGCCCATGACGCTGGCGATCGGGCCCAGCAACTGGATCAGGTTGGTGATGTAGTAAGGGCCCATGTCGAGCATCGGTCCGCCGCCGCGCAGATAGTAGAAGCCGGGCGCCGGATGCCAGCGCTCGTGACCGGGACACATGAAGAAGGCCGTGCCGGCGACCGGCCGGCCGATGGCCCCGTCGTCGATCGCCTTGCGGGCCGTCTGGTGTCCGCCGCCGAGGAAGGTGTCCGGCGCACAGCCGACACGCAGGCCCTTGGCCTCGGCCAGGTCCATGACCTTGCGCGCCTCGGCCACGCTCACGCCCAGCGGCTTCTCGGAATGGACATGCTTGCCGGCGCTCAGAATGGCGAGGCTCACGTCGGTGTGCGCCAGCGGCACGGTCAGGTTGACCACGATCTCGACGTCGTCGCGCTTCAGCAGCTGGTCGACCCGCATCGCGGGCACGCCGAACGCGGCGGCCTGCTTCTCGGCGGCGGCACTGCGCATGTCGGCGACCGCACGCAGCTCGAGATTGCCAAAGCGTTGCGCGGCCTTGAGATAGGCCGTGCTGATGACCCCGCAACCGATGACGCCGAATCCAACCTTCTGCATGAGCAACTCCGCTGTACCGTCAACCTTTGACCGCGCCGGCCGTGAGACCGGCGACGATGTGCTTCTGTGCCAGCAGGAACAGCACGATCGTCGGCAGGATGGTGAGGGTGATGAAAGCCAGGATCAGGTGCCAGTCGGCCGAGTACTCGCCCTGATACACCATGATGCCGAGGGGCCAGGGATAGAGATTGTCGGAATTGAGCATCACCAGCGGCACCAGATAGGCGTTCCAGCTGTGCACGAAGGCGATGGTCCCGACGGTGGCCAGGATCGGCCGCGACAGCGGCAAGGTCATGTGCCGGAAGTAGGCGATGTAGCTGCAACCGTCGATCAGGGCTGCTTCCAGGAGCTCGGGCGGCAGGTCCTTGAAGAAGCGCCGGAACAGCAGAATGCTCATGGCGAGGCTGAAGGCCACTTGCGGCAGGACGACGCCGAAGTAGGTGTCGAGCAGGCCGAGATCGCGCACCTTGATGAACAGCGGCAGGATGGCGGTGGCGGCCGGGAACAGCAGGCCCAGCATGAGATATTCGCTGAGCATCCGGCTGCCGAAGAATTTCAGGTGCGCGAAGACGAAACCGGCCATCGCGGCGACGACGAGCGTCAGGAAGGTGCTGAGCGAAGCGATGATCAGGGAATTGCGCAGCAGCATCCAATAGCGCTTCGAGGCCAGGATGCCCCAGTAGTTCTCCCATTCCCAGCTCTGCGGCAGGCCGAAGGGATTGGTGCGCAGTTCGCCCAGGGACTTGAAGCCGCCCAGCACCGTGGCGATCAGCGGCACGGCGACGAACGCCGCGACCAAGGTCAGGAACAGCGCCTTGTAGAGCGGCGCGGGGTCGAAGCGGCGCCTCGTCCTGGAGGGACTAGTCATCGCGCATCATCCAGCGCTTGTAGGTGAAGGCGAAGGTGACGCAGATGCAGAACAGGATGACGCCGACGGCGCTGCCGAAGCCCACGCGCATGCGCATGACGCCGAAATTGTAGAGGAAGCTCACCAGGGTGTTCGACGAATCGGCCGGGCCGCCGCGCGTCAGCGGCATGACGAGATCGAACAGCTGCAGCGAGCCCACCACCGAGAAGAACACGGACAGGCGGATGGTCGGAGAGAGCAGGGGGATCACGACGTAGCGCAGGAGCTCGTAGCGCGAGGCGCCGTCAATGCGGGCGGCCTCGATGAGGCTGCGGTCGATGCCTTGCAGGGCCGCGATATACAGCATCATGTGGAAGCCGAAATACTTCCAGATGATCACGATCAGGATGGCCAGCATCGATGTCTGCGGACTGGCCAGCAGATGCGGCGCTTCGGCGCCGAACAGGCGCCAGATCGAGGCCAGCAGGCCGTAGTTGCCGTCGTAGACGAAGCTGAAGATCAGGCCGGTCGCGATCTCGGCCAACACATAGGGCAGGAAGAACAGCATGCGCAGCGCCACCGCGCCGCGGAACCTCTCGGACAGGGCAATGGCCAGCGCCAGCGCGAGCGGCAGCTGGATCAGGAGCGAGACGACGATGATCAGGACGTTGTTGCGCAGCGCCAGGCCGAACGCCCGGTTCTCGAACACGTAACGGTAGTTGTCGAAGCCGACCCAATTGGTCGGGCTGCCGAAGCCGTTCCAGCTGAAGGCGCTGTAAAAGCCCGCTTCACCGATCGGCAGGATGACGAACAGGGTGTAGAGCAGCAGAGCGGGCGGCAGAAACAGCGCAATGGTGGCGAGCTTGTCGTCGGCCAGAAGCTTGCCGAGCGACCCACGCGCGCGAGGTCGTGGCAGGCTCGCCGAGACAGAGGATGTCATACGCGTACTAGTTGCCCTGTTTCCATGCGTCCTGGATGGCCTTGGCGGCGGCCGCAGGCGTCATGCTGCCGCCGGCGATTTCGGCAGTCGCATCGTTCACGACACGACCGACCGAGGGGCCAAGCGTCTGGTCGAGGAAGTTCTGGTGGTACTTCGAGCGTGCCAGGTTCTGGGCGATGGTCTGCATGAAGGGGCTGCTCAAACCCGTATCGGCGCCGCTGACCACCGGAATGAGAAAGTTGCCCGCCGCCAGCCGCTTCTGGACATCCAGCGAGACGAAGAACTTGAGGAACTCGGTGGCCTCCTTCGGAGAGCCCTTGGTCACCAACCAGCCGGTGATACCGCCCAGGGTGTCGCTTGCGTCGCCCTTGCCGCCAGAGACGGTGGGGAAGGCAAACCATCCAAGTTTGTCGTCGCTGAGACCGACCTTGTCTGCCGCCTGCACGCGCTGGAGCAGGTAGACGTTGTTGAGGGCAAGCGTCATCGCTGCCTTGCCGTCGCCGAAATAGCCGACCGCCGGCTGGTTCTTGAAACCGAGGAAGCCGGTCTGGAAGGGCTGCAGATCGACCAGCTGCTTGAACAGTTCGCCCGCCTTCACGAAGGTTTCGCCAGCGAAGCCGCCGCTCTCGCCGCGCATTGCCGCATCGAACGCGGGCTTGCCGCCGGCGCGCATCGCGAGATACGTCCAATAGAAATGCAGCGGCCATTTGTCGGC
>DATGZZ010000145.1:0-7784 GCA_035296945.1 Reyranella sp. | reverse complement strand
CGGTCATCAGGTCGGCAAAGCCCTTCTTGAGGCCGCGCGGTGGGATCACCAGCGCCGAGGGCGGCACGTCCATATCCTCGAAGTCGATCACCGCCTCGGGAATGCCACGCAGCCCCATGGTCGGCTCGCGCTTGGTGATTTTCAGCCCGGCTGTCTCGTCGCGGATGGCCAAAAAGCCGCCGATGCCTTCCTCGTTGCCCTTCTCGTCGTAGACCTTGGCGAAGATCAGGTGGAGCCGCGAGACGCCGCCGCCGGTGATCCAGTGCTTGCGGCCGTTGACGACATAGCGGTTCCCCTTCTTGTCGGCACGCGTGGTCATGCCGTTGGCGTCGGAGCCGGCCTCGGGCTCGGTGATGCAGATGGCGGGCTTGTCGCCCGACAGCACCATGTCGGCCGCGAGCTTCTTCTGCTCGTCCGAGCCGTAGGCCATCACCGCACTGATCGCGCCCATGTTGGTCTCGACGGCGATGCGGCCGGTGACCGAGCAGGCCGCGGACAGCGCCTCGATGACGAGCACGGCGTCGAGCCAGTTCCTGCCCTGGCCGCCATACTGCTGCGGGATGGTCATGCCCAAGAGCTTCGCGTCCTTCAGGAGCTCGACATTGTCCCAGGGATACTGCTCGGTGCGATCGACCTCGGCTGCGCGCCTGGCCACGGGGCCGGCCGCCAGCTCGCGCACACGCGCCTGCAGCTTGATCTGGTCAGGCGACAATCCGGACGCGTTCATGAATCCTATCCTTGGCCGTGGGGGTCGACACTGAAGACGATAGCGGCATCGCTGCGGCCGCGCACCGCAACGCTGCCCAGGTCGCGGAAGACGAACTGGTCGCCGCAGGCCTCGCGTGTGCTGTTGGAGACGAGAATGCGCGTGCCGTAATCCTTGTTCAACTGTTCCAGCCGCGCCGCGAGATTGACCGTGTCGCCCAGCAGGGTGAAGGTCAGGCGCCGGCCGGCGCCGACCGAGCCGCCGATCACGTGGCCCGTGCTGATGCCGATGCGGGTGGCGAAGGCTGCGCCCATGTCGCCGAAAGTGCGCCCGCCGACGGCGCGCTGGATCTCGATGGCGGCGCGCACCGCGGCGCAGGCATGGCTCTCGCAAGCGAGCGGCATGTTGAACGAGGCGAACAGCCCGTCGCCGATGAAGGTGTTGACCACGCCGCCATGGGCGCGGATCGGCTCGAGCACGGTCTCGAGATATTCGTTCAGCGCCGCCACGAGGGCATCCGGTGCGAGGTGCTCGGCGATGGTGGTGAAGCCCGCAATGTCGGTGAACAGGATGGTGGCCTCGCGTGTCTCGCCGGCCAGCACGCCCTCGCCCTCGCGCTTGAGGATGGTGGCGGCCACGCTCTCGTCGACATAGCGGCCGAAGGTCTCGCGGAAGCGCTCGCGCTCGCGCAGGCCCTCGACCATGTTGTTGAACTGGCCGGTCAGTTCGCCGACCTCGTCGTTGGAGGTGACCGGCACGCGTTGGCTCAAGTCGCCTTCGGCGACCTTGCCCATGGCGTCCGACAGGATGCGGATCGGCCGCAGCAGCGAGCGGGTGATGAAATAGGCGGTGATGGCCACGCCCATCAGCGCCACGCCGACAACGTTGGTGATCTCGATCCTCAGGCGGTCACCCTCGTAGGAGAACAGGGCGACGATGATCGCGGCCATGGGCGCGATTGAGATCACCACCAGCGCGACGATCAGCTTCGCGTTGTAGCTGCCGAAGAAGAGTTCGAGGCTGCGGCCGTAGTGACGGAAGATGAAGGTGCAGAGGTCGGCAAGATAGGCGCTGATGACGAAGTAGGTGTAGGTGAAAAAGAAGACCGGCAGGACAATGCACAGCGTGATGACCTGGGCGATGGTCGGTCGCGGCACGCCAGTGAGGGTCGGATCTGTGAAGAAATAGGTCGACCCCAGGCGGAGGAGGGTCAGGATGAGGATAAGGATCGCCACGGATTGCGCCGTCAGCAGGGGAAGCTGGGTGATGCGCCGTTGCGTGTCCTCGAAGCTCGTCGCACCCTTGAGGTAGCGTTCTATCGGCGCGAACAGCCGACTCGAGATGACGTAGTTGGCGCCCAGCAGCAGGACGAGACCGCCGCCGAGCGAACGCGGCGCGAAGCTCCAAGCATCGTAGAGCACGAAGAAGACCAGCGCAGAGGCGATGTCGATCACCACCACCGAGGTCGCCATCAGGAGATAACGCCGACGGATCGCGGCGATCTCTGTCGGTGTCGCGGGCGTGGTCATGCCACCGGCCCGACGCGGTAGACGACGATGTTGTCCTCATGGCCGCGCACATCGATCACGCCCAGCCGCTCGCAGTCGGTCGCGCCGGCGGCGGCGCGCACCGTGCTTTCGGTGGCGAGGATGCGCGTGCGGAATTGCTTGTTGAGCTGTTCCACGCGCGAGGCGACGTTCACGGCGTCGCCGAGCAGCGTGTAGTTCAGCCGATTGTCGGTACCGATGGTGACGCCGATCACCGTGCCGGTGTTGATGCCGATGCGCGTGCGCAGCGCGGCGTGACCGGCGAACGGCCCTTCGTCGAGGACGTGCTGGATCTCGATCGCCGCGGCGATCGCGGCCGCTGCGTGGTTGTCGCAGGGCAGGGGGAGATTGAAGCTCGCGAACAGGCCGTCGCCGATGAAGCTGTTGACGACGCCGCCATGGCGCTGGATCACCGGCACCACGGCGCCGAGATAGGCGTTCAGGATGCTGGCGACCTCGGCCGGCGCCAGGCGCTCGGAGAGGCCGGTGAAGCCCTCGATGTCGGTGAACATCAGGGTGGCCTCGGCGGTGGTGTCGACGACGCGGCCCGCGCGATCGCGGTTGTCGAGGATCGCGGTGGCGACGCTCTTGCTCACGTACTTGCCGAACGTGTCGCGCAGATATTCGCGCTCCGACAGGCCCGCGACCATCTCGTTGAAGCGGCCGGCGGCGTGGCCCATCTCGTCGTCCGACGTCACGGGCAGGCGGACCAGATAGTCGCCCTTGGCGACCTGGCGCATGCCGAGATCGAGGCGGGCGACCGGACGGCTGAGCGCATGGTTGATCCAGAAGACCATGAACAGGGCGCCGACGATGGTGGCGACCACGTCCATCGTCGCTTCGCGCACCAGGCGCTCGCCGCTGTAGCTTGCGATGTCCGCCGACAAGAGGATGACGCCGGCGAAGGCCATGAACAGCAGGGCGACCGCGACCTTGCGGCCGAAGCGGCCGTGGAAGACGTGCAGGTTGACGTCACGGGTGCGGAACATGTGCTCGCAGAGCTGGTCGAGGTAGGCGCTGACGACGAAGAAGATCAGCAGGACGTTGAACCCGGTGCCGACGATGAACGAGGCGACGAGATCGGGCACCCCCGGATCTTCCTGCATGGCATCGAGATCGATGCCGACCCGGCGCGACAGCATCCTGAGCGCCACCATCGGCACGTAGCAGATCGCCATGACCAGGGCCGACCGGCGCGGCAGGCTGGTCAGCGCGTCTTCGATGTCGGCAAAGGAGATTTCGCCGGCGATGAAGCGGCCGACGGGCCGGATCAGGAAATAGGCGCCGATTCCGACGCCGACCAGAAGGAAGGCCGCCGACATCGCCACGTTGGCCGGCAGGAGGTGCAATTCCCGGTGCATCAACGCGAAGACGATGAGCGTGATCGCGTCGATCGCGAACGGCACGCCCATCGCCAGGTAGTAGCGGCCGATCACGGCCTGGGAAGCCACGCGCGGCGCCGCGTCGGTCGATGCGGTCATGCCCGCGGGTATAGAGCGGATTGGGGTGGAACGAAACGCGCAATCATGTGCCTCGCCTTCGCGGATCCCGCGAAGGCGAGGAAAGAGGCTTAGGCGCTCAGTTCACGCCCGGTGATGCGGTACTTGAACTTGTCGGGATCGAGCGAATCGAGGAACCCGGCCTTGGTCTCGGCCTGCGGGTACATCAGGAAGGGGATGGCCGCCTCCGTCGAGCCCGGCAGCTTCACGTCGTGTGCCGTGTTGAAGGCAACCCAGTTGCCCTCCCACGCGCCGAACAGCGCCTTGCGCGCGGCCAGCACCTTGGGGTCGGCCATGGCGAGGTTTCCCGGCGGCTCCTCGAGCACGACCTTGCGCACGTCGGCCGGATCGACCGGCGTCCAGCCGCTGCCCGCCAGCCAGACCTCGGCGCGGCAATGCTGCGCCTTGGTGATGTTCTCCGAGCCCGCGCCCAATGCCTTGAAGCCGAACTGCGAGGGCACGACGCGGATGCCGTAGACGTCGCGCGCCGGCAGGCCGACCGAGCGGGCGAGACCCACGAACAGGGCATTGAGGTCGGCGCACTTGCCGTTGAGGTTGCCGGTCCGGATCATCGTGGTGATATCGCCGACGCCGCAGCCCAGCGTCTTGGCGTTGCGGAAAGTGTTGTCGACCACCCATTCGTAGATGGCGCGCGCCTTGGCGACGTCGCCCAGCTTGCCCTTGACGATGTCCTGCGCGGTGTCGCGCACGAGGCCGTCGGTCGGCAGCAACTCGGTGGCGGCAAGGTTGAGCTTGCGCTCGGCGTCGCTGAGCGGGGCGGCGTTGCCCTGGCCCGGCACCAGCGCGCGGTCCTGCGCCTGGACCTGGGCGATGATCTCGACCAGCGGCGATTGCTGGTCGGCGGCCCAATCGATGCGCAGCATTTCCGCGCCGTACTTGGGATCGCGCACACGTTCGGTGACCTTGGCATTGCCCGTCCAGGTGACGCTGCCCGGACGCTGCCAGTCGGTCGCCTCGAAGGTCGGCAGCGGGATCCAAGCCTTGGTGGCGCCACCCGTCGGCTCGATGCGCATGGTGAGCACATAGGAGCGCCAGCCCTTGGGCACGGGTGAGTAAGCTGCCTGCGCCGAGGCAACACGCGGCGCGAGACCAACGGCGCCGGCGGCGACGCCTGCTCTCAGGATGTCACGACGATTCATCTGGTTCTTCCCCCAAAGGCTGTCGAGCTGCAGGGAGGGCAGGCGCCCCGTCGACGGGACTATCCGAGCCATCCCGGACCGATCCGCATCGCACGCGACAGCGGTCTGTACCGGATGGCTGGAGGATTGCAGGGCGGGGCCACCGTCGTCAACGGGAGCGCGGGCCTCCGGCCCGCATCATGAGCGGGCCGGAGGCCCGCGCTACCGCTAGAGCCCGAGATAGGCCTGGCGGACGCGGTCGTCGTTCAAAAGTGCGTGCCCGGTCCCCGACAGCTCGATGCGGCCGTTCTCCAGCACGTAGCCGCGATGGGCGATCTTGAGCGAGGCCATGACGTTCTGCTCGACCAGCAGGATGGTCAGGCCCTCCTCGTTCAGGCGGCGGACGATGCGGAAGACCTCCTGCACGATGGTGGGCGCCAGCCCCAGCGACGGCTCATCGAACATGATCAATCGCGGCTGGCCCATCAGGCAGCGGCCGATCGCCAGCATCTGCTGCTCGCCGCCCGACAGCGTGCCGGCGGCCTGCCGCCGCCGTTCCGAGAGGCGCGGGAAGAGGGCGAACACGCGTTCCAGGGTCTGCTTCTCGAGCGCACGGGCATGGCGCGGCGTGGCGCCCATTTCCAGGTTCTCCAGCACCGAGAGATTGGGAAAGACCTGCCGGCCCTCGGCGACATGACCGATGCCCGCCTCGCAGACGCGGAACGACGGCCAGCCGGCGATGTCGGCGCCGTCGAAGCGGATGCTGCCATGGGCCGGCTTCTCGATGCCGTGGATGGTGCGGATCAGCGAGCTCTTGCCGGCACCATTGGCGCCGACAATGGCCACGATCTCGCCTGCGCCGATTTCCAGCGACACGCCGTCGAGCGCCTGGGCGTCGCCGTAGAAGAGGTCGAGCTTGTCGACTTCGAGGAGCATGCTCACAGCTCCTCCTGCTCGCCGAGATAGACGTCGAGCACGTCCTGATGCCGGGTGATCTCCAGCGGCGTGCCTTGGGCGATCTTCTCGCCGTAGCTCACCACCACGACCTCGGCGGCCAGCGCCATCACCGCGCGCATGACGTGCTCGATCAACAGGATGGTGAGGCCGCTGCGCTCATTGAGCTCGCGCAGGAAGCCCACCATGACGTCGACTTCGGTGGGCCGGAGGCCCGCCATGACCTCGTCGAGCAGCAGCAGCTTGGGCTCGGTGGCGAGCGCGCGCGCGACCTCCAGGCGCTTGCGGTCGGGCAAGGTCAGGCTCTCGGCCAGCTGATGGCGTCGATCGTAGAGGCCGAGCCGCGACAGGATCGCCGCCGCCACCTCGCGCGCCTCGGCGAGACGCGCCTTGCGATGCAAGGCGCCCACCGTGACGTTCTCCAGCACGCTCAACCCCTTGAACGGTTTTACGAGCTGGAAGGTGCGGCCGACGCCGGCATCGCAGATGCGATCGGGCCTGAGGCCCGAGATCACCTGGCCGTCGAGACGGACGGCGCCGGAGTCGGGCGCGAAGACACCGGCGATCATGTTGAAGATCGTGGTCTTGCCCGCGCCGTTGGGACCGATCAGGGCATGGATGGCGCCGGCCGGCACGGTGAAGCTGACATCGTGCACCGCGCGCAGGCCGCGGAAGCGTTTGCCCAGCCCCTCGATCTCCAGGCGCGCACCGCTCATGGCTGACGCTCCTTCAGGCCAAGCCGCTCGGCAAGCCACGGCCAGACGCCGGCCGGCCGGTAGACCACGATGACCAGCAGGGCCAGGCCATAGAAGATCTGCTTGATGCCGGGGATGCGCAGCGCCTCGCCGACATCGGTGAAGAGCTCGCCCAGGCCGGTCAACACGACGGCGCCGACGATCGGGCCGAACAGCGTACCCAACCCGCCGATGATCGGCGCCAGCGTGATCTCGATCGAGCGGCCCATGGCGAAGGCCGTCTCGGGAAAGAGGTTGTTGTAGTAGAAGGCGTTCCACACGCCGGCCAGCGCCGTCAGTGCGGCCGAGATCACGATGGCGATCATCTTGCAACGGAGCACCGGCACGCCGACGGCCTGCGCCGCTTCGGCATCCTCGCGGATGGCGAGCCAGTAGCGGCCGAGCCGGCTCTCCAGCAGCGCGCGACAGAGGATGAAGGCACCGACGGCCAGCGCCAGGATCACGTAGTAGAACAGCACCGGCCCGCCGCGCAGGTTCACGATGTCGGTCGTCGTGTCGACCTTCAGGAACAGGCCGCCCGAGCCGCCGGCCCATTCCCAGTGGTCGAAGGCCACGCGCGTGAACTCGCTGAAGGCGATGGTGAGCAGGGCGAAGTAGACGCCGGCCAAAGAGAAGCGAAAGCCGAGGTAGCCGACGATCGTGCCGGCGACTCCCGCGACGGCAACAGCGGCAAAGAGTCCGGCCCAAGGGCCGATGCCGTAATGGAAATAGAGGCCGGCCGCGATGTAGCCGCCCAGCCCGGCATAGAGCGCGTGACCGAGCGAAAGCTGGCCCGCGAAGCCCATCAGGATGTTCCAGGCTTGCCCGACGAAGGCGAAGTAGAGAATCAGGATCAGGACCGACAGCCAGTACTTGCCGAGCATCATCGGCGCCACCAGCAGCAGCACCAGCAGGATACCGAGGCTCCACAGGATGCGCGGCGGGGCGCCGCCGACCAGGCGCTTGATGAAGCTCAAGAGCTGCTCTTGCCGAACAGGCCTTGCGGCCGGAGCAACAGCACCAGGATCAGGAGCCCGAAGCTGAACATGCTTTTGAGCGAAGGCTGCAGCAGCAGGCCCGCGACGGCCTCGCTGACGCCGATCAGCAGGCCGCCCATCAGCGCACCGGTCATGCTGCCCAGCCCGCCGACGATCACGATCACGAAGGCGAGCAGCGTGTATTCGGCGGCGAGGAAGGGCGTCACC
>DATGZZ010000144.1:0-4205 GCA_035296945.1 Reyranella sp. | reverse complement strand
GTCATGCGCCCGCATATCTCGCATCGCTTCCCGATGGAGCGCGCGGCCGACGCCTTTCGGGCGCTGATCGATCGCAAGGTCGTCGGCAAGGCGGTTATAGACATCGGCGGCTAGCGGCACCCTGTCATCCCGAGCGAAGCGAGGGACCTTTCCTGTTGCCTTAAAGGTCCCTCGCTACGCTCGGGATGACAGCTTTTCTGTTGGACTAACGCGAGAACAGGATCGTCACCCGGCGGTCCTTCTCCGATGCGTCGGAGCTGCCGAGACTCATGTCACCGAAGGCCTCGGGGTCGGCGGCGATCACGATGTGGTTGGCAGGGTAGCCCGCATGGATCAGATCGGCGGCCACGGCCTGCGAGCGTTCGCGGGCGAGCTTGGCGTTCAGCGCCTTGTCGCCCAGCTTGTCGGTGTGGCCGACCAGGCAGATCGACGTCACCTGGCGATCCTTCGCCGTCTTCACCGCCTCGGCGATCTTGGGCTTGTCGGCCGGCCGCACATGCGCGCTGCCGAGGTCGAACAGCACCCACACCGGCTGCGGCTGGTTGGCGCCGCCGCCGCGGGCGCAGGTTCCGACGGTCTGACCGAACGACGGCGCCGAGGCAAGCAACGTGCCGGCGGCGAGCAGCAGGCCGAGCTTGGTCATTTGAGATCTCCTTTGAGGGCCATTTCGACGAACGGCAGGCGGTCATTGCCGAAGAACATCAAGTCGCCCACGAAGCTGGTCGGCGCCCCGAATACGCCGCGTGCCACCGCTTCGTCCGTCGTAGCCTTCAGCCGATCCTTAACGTCCTGGTCCTGGATGCGGTTGCCGATCTTCGCCGCATCGAGCCCGGCTGCGCTCAACACCTTCGCCACCTCGCCGATGTCGTTCAGGTTGACGCCATCGACCCACATCGCCGTGTAGATGGCCGGATGGTAGCGCTCGAAGATGCCGTCGATCTGCGCGGCCGCCGCGCCGCGCATCAGGGCGAGCGTGTTCACCGGGAAGAAGGGATTGCGGTTGAACGGCACGCCGTAGTGTTTGGCCCACATCGGCAGGTCGAAGGCGCTCCATGTCGACTTCAGCGCCACGGTCATCGGTGAGGCATTGCCGGTCGCCTTGAACACGCCGCCCAGCAGCATCGGCTTGCGCACCAGGGCCGCGCCCGCGCGCTTGGCGATGGCCTCGACCTGGGTGTCGGCCAGATAGGAATAGGGGCTGCCGTAGTCGTAGTAGAATTCCAGTGTGCGGGCCATTTCGGGACCTCCTTGCTTGTCGCCAGCCTGAGCTGCTTCTAGCCTTGCCTCAATAAGGGGCTCAAGAAAGTTAAGGGACGAAGCGCATGAGCAGGGTTGCAGGCAAGGTGGTGCTGGTGAGCGGCGCCGGATCGGGCATTGGCCGCGCCACCGCCACGCTGCTGGCGCAGGAAGGCGCGACGGTGATCGTCACCGACATCAATCGCCCCGGCGGACTGGAGACCGTGCAGCAGATCGGCGGCAAGACGCGATTCGAGGAGCACGACACCTCGCGCGAGGCCGACTGGAAGCGCATCATCGATGGCATCCTCGAACGTGAAGGCAAGCTCAACGGCCTTGTAAACAATGCCGGCATCTCCGGGCCGTTTCCGGCGACCTTCGAGACCGAGACGCTCGAGCAATGGCGGCGCATGCTGTCGGTCAACGTCGAGGGCGTGTTCCTGGGCTGCAAGTACGGCGTGCCGGCGATCCGGCAGTCGGGCGGTGGCTCGATCGTGAACACCTCGTCTCTGGCGGCGTTCCTGGGAACGCCTGACCTGTCGGCCTATGGCGCCAGCAAAGGCGCGGTGCGGCAATTCACCAAGACGGTGGCGATCGACTGCGCGCGCAAGGGCTACAAGGTGCGCTGCAACTCGGTCCATCCCGGCATCATCCTCACGCCCATGGGCAACGCCGTGATGCCCAACGACAAGGCGCGCGAACGGGCCCGGCGGCGCATCCCGATCGGCGATTTCGGCGCGCCAGAGGACATCGCCTATGGCATCCTCTACCTGATTTCCGACGAATCGCGCTTCGTCACCGGCACCGAGCTGGTGATCGATGGTGGCATGAACGCCATCTAAGGCCATTAGGGACGGAGACGGCAATGCAACACGCCGATCAAGTCGCGTATCTCGAGCGTATGTTGCGTATGGTGCGGACCAACACGCGGGACGACGGGCCCGGCGTCAGCCATACCCCGGTCGAAGGGTATTACGACCCAACGCGCTACCAGCGCGAGATCGACCTTCTGTTCCGCCGCTATCCCATCGTCGCCGCCTTCTCGAGCCAGCTGCGCAAGGCGGGCGACTTCGTCGTCCATAACGACACGGGCCAGCCGATCCTGGTGACGCGTGGCACCGACGGCGTGCTGCGCGCCTTCCTCAACGTCTGTCGCCATCGCGGCGCGGCCGTCGAGCAGAAGCCCTGCGGCGCCAACAGGCGGGCTTTCGTCTGCGCCTATCACGGCTGGAGCTACGACCTGACCGGCCGGCTGGTCGGCATCACCGATGGCGCCACGTTCGGCGACATCGACAAGAGCAAGTACGGCCTGCGACGGCTGAAGGTCGCGGAAAAGTACGGCCTGGTCTGGGTCGTGCCGACGGCGCTGGAAGACAACGAGGACGCGAGCCTCGACATCGATCGTTATCTCGGTCCGCTCAAGGCCGACCTGTCAGGCTGGGACATGCAGGGCTGGGAACTGCATTCCTCCGAGCCGCTCCGGCCGCGCATGAACTGGAAGCTGGTGATCGACACTTTTCTCGAGCTCTATCACTTCCGCTACCTGCATCCCGGCACGGTGGCCCCGCTGTTCCTCGACAACATCGCCACCTACGAGCGCATGGGCAACCACATGCGCTGGGCGGCGGCCAAGCGCTCGCTCACCGAGCTGGAGGGACAGCCCAAGGAGAACTGGCGCATCCGCGACCACGCCATCGTGTTTTATTCGCTCTTCCCCAACACCGTGCTGACCTACACCCAGGATCACTGCGGCGTGTTCTCGAGCTTCCCCATCACGCCCGATGAATCGGTCTTGCAGTTCTCGGTGCTGGTGCCGCCGGAGGAGAAAGCCAAGAAGCCCGAGAGCTACTGGAAGGCCAATGTCGACCTGTTCGCCAACGCCCTGGTCGAGGATCTCGGCATCGGCGAGACCATCCAGAAGAACTTCAAGAGCGGTGCCAATCGTCAGCAGACCTTCGGCAAGTTCGAGAAGGCGCTGGGCTGGTACCATCAGGAGGTCGCCGCGGCAGTCGAGTGATGCCGTTCTGAAGAAAAGCGGGCGGTTTGGCCGGAATCGGCCGAATATCGCTTGATAGTTGGCAAAAAAGGGCCATTTCTCTACCAGTTATTGCGTCGCGCACGCCCGGGGAGGCGCTCGCCGCTCAAACCCCGACAAACTGGAGAAAATCGCCATGAAGTTCCGGCCGCTGCACGACCGCGTGATGATTCGCCGTATCGATCCCGAGGGCCGGACCACCGGGGGCATCATCATTCCCGACACCGCCCAGGAGAAGCCGATGGAAGGAGAGATCGTTGCCGTCGGCCCGGGCGCTCGCAACGAGACGGGCAAGGTGGTCCCGCTCGACGTCAAGCCGGGCGACCGCATCCTGTTCGGCAAGTGGTCGGGCAGCGAGATCAAGCTCGACGGCGAGGATCTCCTGATCATGACCGAATCTGACATCATGGGCGTCATCGACGCGCCGAGCATCACCAAGAAGAAGGCGGCATAGGCCGGGCCATCGGTCCGCCTCGCCACACACTCGAACAAGGAACAAGACCATGGCAGCAAAAGAAGTACGTTTTGGCGGCGACGCCCGCGCCCGCATGATCCGCGGCGTCGACATCCTGGCCGATTCGGTCAAGGTCACGCTCGGCCCGAAGGGCCGCAACGTCGTGCTCGACAAGTCCTACGGCGCGCCGCGCATCACCAAGGACGGCGTCACCGTCGCCAAGGAGATCGAGCTCTCGGACAAGTTCGAGAACATGGGCGCCCAGATGGTGCGTGAAGTGGCGACGCGGACGTCGGATACCGCCGGTGACGGCACGACCACGGCGACCGTGCTGGCCCAGGCGATCGTGCGCGAGGGCGCCAAGTCGGTTGCCGCCGGGATGAACCCGATGGACCTCAAGCGCGGCATCGACCTTGCCTGCGACCTGGTGATGGACGACCTCAAGGACCGGTCGAAGAAGGTGTCGACCAGTGCGGAGAT
>DATGZZ010000143.1:0-5797 GCA_035296945.1 Reyranella sp. | reverse complement strand
GGCTATGGGCCTGTGCTCGCGCCACCTGGACGCCGCGGCCGCAGTTCGCTGCTCGATGACTGGATCGATGCGCGGCTGATCGCCGAGCATACCGCCGCGATCGGTCCCCTGATCGTCTTTCCCTTCATCTTGCTGGCGCTTGCCGTCGTCGGACGAAGCCAGCTTTTCGACAATTGGGCGATCGGCACCGATCAGCTCGTTGTCATCATCTGTTACGTGCTGTGGGCGATCGCCATGGCCGCCATGCTGAATATCGGCGCGGAGATGACGCGGCGGAGGGCGCTCGCCGGGATGGAAGCCGACCTTCTATGGCTGAAGGGGGCTGGCCCCGACTATGCCAGGTTGGCCGAGCGCTTCCCGGACCTGATCGCGCAGGTCCGCAATCTGCGGCAAGGCGCCTTCGCGCCGTTCTTCGAGCAGCCGCTGGTGCAGGCGATCCTGGTGCCCCTGGGCGGCGCGGGCGGCGTGCAACTCGTGGAGTATCTGATGTTCGCGCGGTCTCAGTAACCTGCGACGTATCGTTCGCGCCTCGCTCGGCATGAGACAATCGTCCGCGGAATTGACTAAGATGATCTTGTGCGTCTCCTCGAGCTCAAGAACCTGCGTCGCGCCTTTTACGGCCTCGACGTTTTACGCGGCGTCGATCTGGCTGTGTCGGGGGGCGGCATCACCGGGCTCATCGGGCCCAACGGGGCGGGGAAGACGACGCTGTTCAACGTCGTCTCGGGGCTGGTGCCGCCGGACGCCGGATCGATCCGCCTCGCCGGCGAGGAGATTGCCGGCTGGGCGCCCGATGCGATCAGCCGGCGCGGGCTGGTGCGGACCTTCCAGGTGGCGCGCGGCTTCCCCAAGCTCTCGGTATTCCAGCATCTCATGGTCTACGGCCGCGACCAGCCGGGCGAGAGCCTGTGGCAGGCGATCGTCGGCACCAAGGCGGCGCGCGAGCGCGAGGCGGCGCTGGCCGAGCGGGCGTGGGAGACAGCACGCTTCCTGAAGCTCGATCACCTGATCGACAATCCCGCCACCGCGCTGTCGGGCGGCCAGAAGAAGCTTCTCGAGATCGGCCGCGCGCTGATGGCCGCGCCGCGCCTGGTGCTGCTCGACGAGCCGACGGCCGGCGTCAACCCGACCCTGCAGAACGAGATCGGCGAGCGGCTGCTGGAACTGCCCAGGCGCGGCATCACCGTGCTGCTGATCGAGCACGACATGGGCTTCATTGCCCGGCTGTGCAATCCGGTGATCGTCATGGCCGAGGGCCAGGTCCTGACCCAGGGCACCTTCGACGAGGTTCGCACCGATCATCGCGTGCGCGAGGCCTATCTCGGACGGAGAGCCGCGTGAGAGTGGCGGCATGAGCCTGCTTGAGATCACCGGCCTGCGCGGCGGCTACGCCGCGGCAGACGAGATCGTGAAGGGCGCCGACCTCAGGGTCGAGGCCGGCGAGATCGTGGCCCTGATCGGCCCCAACGGCGCCGGCAAGTCGACGCTGCTGAAGCTGGTCGCCGGCCTGCTGCGGCCAAGCGGCGGCAGCGTGCGCTTCAAGGAGCATGAGATCGCGGGCCTGGGCGCGCCGGCGATCAGCCGGCAGGGCCTGTCCTTCGTGCCTCAGGAACGCAACGTGTTCGGCACGATGAGCGTGGCCGAGAACCTGGAGATGGGCGGCTTCATCGACGGCGCGCATGCCAAAAAGCGCATGGCCGAGCTCTACGAGCGCTTCCCCATGCTGGGCGAGAAGCGCCGCGCGGCGGCTCGCACTCTGAGCGGCGGCCAGCGCCAGATCCTGGCCATGGCGATCGCGCTCATGAACGCGCCCGACCTGCTGCTGCTGGACGAACCTACCGCAGGTTTGAGCCCTCGCGCGGCGGAGGAGCTGTTCGGCACCATTATTGCCCTGAACAAGACGGGCGTGGCCATCCTGATGGTCGAGCAGAACGCGTTGGAAGCGCTGTCGGTATCGGGACGCGCCTACGTGCTGGTGCAGGGCCGGCCGGAACACGAAGGCAAGGCCGCCGACCTGGCGGACGATCCGACGGTCCGCGATCTCTTTCTCGGCGGCAAGGCTGGGCCTATGGTTGATGATCATGTTCCTCTCCCCCGATAGGGGGAGAGGTTAGGTGAGGGGGCTTCGAAAGCTCGTGCAACCCCCTCACCCAACCTCTCCCCCTATCGGGGGAGAGGAGTTCAAAGGGAACTCGAACAAGGGAACGGGAGACTTCAGATGAATACTATCCGCATCGGCCGCCGCACCGCGTTGGCTGGCGGCGTTGCCGCGCTGGCGAGCCCCGCCGTCGTGCGTGCCCAGGCCGATCCCATCAAGCTCGCGACCTTGACGCCGCTCACCGGCGCGGGCGGTCCCTACGGGCCGGTGATGGCCAAGGCCGCCGCCTCGGTGGTCGAGGAGGTCAACAAGGCCGGCGGCGTTTTAGGCCGGCGCATCGTGCTGGTGAGCGAGGATGACCAGACCAATCCCGAGGCCGCGGTGCGCGCCGCGCGCAAGCTCATAGACGTCGACAAGGTCTCGGCGATCATGGGCACCTGGGCCTCGTCGGTGACGACGGCCGTGGCGCCGCTCTGCTGGGAGAGCAAGACCTTCCTCTGTACCGTATCGGGCGCCGACTCGATCACGCTCTTGCCGCATCAGGGCTTCCTCATCCGCACGCAGCCGAATTCCAGGCTGCAGGTGACGCGGGTCGGCGAGTTCATCCTGTCGTTGGGGGCCAAGAAGGCCTTCACCATGATCCCGCAGACGCCGTTCACCCAGTCGACCTTCGATGTCCTCAACCAGGTCCTGCCCAAGGGCGGCTGCACCCATCAGAGCCTGATCTACGACGATAAGAAGACGACCTATCGCACCGAGGTCGACCAGGCGCTGCGCACCAGCCCCGACGTGATCCTGGCCAACGGCTACACACCTGACACGGTGGTGCTGCTGAAGGACCTCTATCGCGCGGGCTTCAAGGGCAAGATTCTGGGCTTCGCCTATTCGATCAACCAGAAGCTGGTCGACCAGGTCGGCCAGCCCGAGGTCGTCGAGGGCGTCTACACCTTTGCGCCGTCGCCGGCCGAGGGCAGCTCGGCTTTCGAGAAGGCGAAAGCGGCGTCGGGTTCGGCCAATCCCGATCCCTATACCTGCCAGGTCTATGACCATATCAACCTGGTGCTGATGGCCATCGCCAACGGCAAGGCAGCGACCGGCGAGGCGATCAAGGAGAACATCCGCAAGGCCACGGTCTCCGGCGGCAAGCAGGTCGACAACGCCGTCGACGGCATCAAGGAGATCATGGCCGGCGGCAAGGTCGACTATGCCGGTGCCTCGGGGCCGTGCGACTTCGACGAGAAGGGCGACATCCTCGACTGCAAGTTCCGCTACGACCAGATCAAGGCCGGCAAGTTCACGTTGGTGAAGATTGCTTGATTGGAGCGCGGACCTCCAGGTCCGCATCATGAATCGTGAGCCTATGAGCGGACCTGGAGGTCCGCGCTCCAAGGCATGATCATCCTCCAAGCCCTCGTTAACGGCATCGTGTCGGGCACGCTTCTCGCCGTGCCCGCCATCGGCTTCACGGCGATGTTCGCCGTGCTGCGCTTCCCCAACTTCTCGGTGTCGGGCGTGGCGACGCTCGGCGCCTTCGCGGGCTATCTCGCCTATGGCGCCGGCCTGCAGATGGCGGGCTCGCTTGCCGCAGCCTTCGTCGTGGCGGGCATCGCCGGCCTTGCCTTCGACAAGATGGCGCACCTGCCGCTGATCAAGCAGGGCGCCTTGCCGGCGGCCATCGCCTCGATCGCCACCGGGCTGATCCTCGAGAACGTCGTGCGCCTGGCCTTCGGCAACGAGCCGCGCGGCTACGACCGGCCGATCGCGCGCGATGTTTTCATCGGCGAGATCCGCGTCAGCCCGCAGCAAATCGAGACCATGGGCCTGGCGCTGCTGCTGATGCTGCTGGTGTTCGCGGCGCTCGCCTTCACCCGGATCGGCAAGGCCATGCGCGCCTCGGCCGACAATCCCGAGCTGGCGGCGCTGAAGGGCATCCGGCCCGAGCGCATCGCCACCTTGGCGAGCTTCGTCGGCATGGGCCTGGTCGGCGTCGGCGGCATGCTGCTGGGACTCGACAGCTCGATCGATCCGCTGACCGGCACGCGCATCCTCTTGTCTTTGTTCGCCGCCGCCGTGCTCGGCGGGTTGGGCAGCGCGCCCGGGGCCGTGCTCGGCGCCTTCCTGATCGGCATGGCCGAGGAGCTGTCGGTGCTCGTGGTCGGCTCGCAGTACCGCGCCGCCGTGGGCTTCATCGCCATCCTCGTCGTGCTGACGCTCCGGCCGCGCGGCCTTTTGGGCGAGAGGGCTTACTGATGCAGATGCGCTGGGGGCGCGCCACTCCAGTGGCGCGTCATGCTCTTCCGGGACAGAAAAGACGCGCCACTGGAGTGGTGCGCCCCCAGCCATGCTGAGCTACCTCCTCTTCATCGCCACCATCGGCGGCATCTATGGGCTCCTGGCGCTCAGCCTGAACCTGATCTGGGGCGGCGTGGGCATGGTCAATCTCGGCCTGGCCGGCTTCTTCGCGGTCGGCGCTTATGCCTCGGCGCTGCTGACGACCGTCGGTCACGCGCCGATCGCCACGGGCTGGCTGATGGCGCTGGCGGCGGGCGGCTTCGCCGGCCTGGTCGTCACGCTGTCGACCACGCGCCTGCGCGAGGACTATCTCGCCATCGTCACCCTGGGCTTTGCCGAGGCCGTGCGACTCGTCGCCTCCAACGAGATCTGGCTGACCCGCGGCACCGATGGCATCTCCGGCATCCCGGGGCCGTGGAAGAGGGCGCTCGGTCCCGACTTCAACGGCGTCTATTTCCTGATCGTGGTCGCCGCACTGCTGGTCGTGTTCTTCCTCATGCGCCGCATCGACCGCTCGCCCTACGGCCGCGCGCTGCGCGCCATCCGCGAGGATGCGCAGGTGGCGCAGGTCGCCGGCAAGCCGGTGCTGCGCTTCAAGACCGAGGCCTTCGTGCTGTCGGCTGGCATCGCCGGCCTCGCCGGCGCGCTCTACGGCCACTTCACGTCGTATATCGCGCCCGACATGTTCCTGCCGCTGATCACCGTGTACATCTTCCTGGCGGTCGCGTCGGGCGGCACCGGGCGGCCGGCAGGCGCGCTGGTCGGCGCCTACATGGTCATGACCTTGCTCGAATCCTCGCGCTTCTTCGTCGAATGGATTCCGGGCGTCACGGCCGTGCAACGCGCCGCGCTCAAGGAACTGCTGATCGCCGTCGCGCTTATCGTGGTGCTGAGGCTGAAGCCGTCGGGTCTCCTGCCCGAACGGGTGCCGCCCGCGCCGCGCCCGTCGTAGTATTTACAGATGCGCTGTCACCCCGAGCGAAGCGAGGGGCCTTTGGGGCCGCAGGAAAGGTCCCTCGCTGCGCTCGGGATGACAGCCGTGACTTACAGTCCAGCGATAGCTGACGTCAGGAGCCTTTCATGACGCCGTTCGAATCCTGCCTCGCCACCCTCAAGCAACCGGGTCCGCCTGAGGCCTTCTTCAAGGCCATCGACAAGGCCCTGGCCGAGATGGTCGGCCACAAGCTGTTCACGCTCCTCTACGTGGCGCCTGACGGCAAGCGCGTGAAGCGGCTCTACACCAACATGCCCAAGGAGTATCCCGTGGGCGGCTACAAGCCGGTGACCGAGAGCGACTGGCACAAGCTGGTGATCGGCCAGCGCCGCGCCTGGGTCGGCTACGACTACGACGACGTGAAATGGGCGTTCTTCGACCACGAGCTGATCCGCTCGCTGGGCTGCGAATCG
>DATGZZ010000142.1:0-3743 GCA_035296945.1 Reyranella sp. | reverse complement strand
GCTACGGTGTCCAGTATTACGCCAACCTCCCTGAAAAGGCGCAGCCTCTGTAAAGGCCCGGACGGCATCCGACGTTTTGCCATCCGATGTTTTCGCGTTGCTTTCGAAGTATCGGCGCTCCGTGGGTGCCGCTCGCTCTATTCATCGTTGGATATGTACGGATCGTCCGCTTTATGGGAGCGGCCAGCGATGATGCGCGCGTGCTCATCTCGCTGGCGGCTGCCCTACCCCTGTCCCAGGCCCTGCCCGAAACGCTGGCAAAACATTTGACGCCCCGGTGTCCAACGTTTTCGCGGCTCGCCCCCGGAAAACGCCGATCCAAGGGGGGTCTCGCCCCGGCCCCCGCCGTGGGTTACCATCGGCCCAAGGAAAGAGTTTCCAAATGGCCGGGGAATCCACGCCCCACGCAGGGGGGAACAAGGGAGGCTGGCACAGCGGTCGTTTCGCGCACACTTTCGCGGCCATCGATCTCGGCACCAACAACTGCCGGCTCCTGGTGGCCCGGGCGTCGGTCGACGGCTACGAAGTCATCGACGCCTATTCCCGGCCGGTCCGGCTGGGCGAGGGAGTGGCGCTGAGCGGGTCGCTGTGCGGCGAGGCGATCGAGCGCACCTTGCATGCGCTCACCGTCTGCGCGTCCAAGATCGAGCGCCACAAGGTGAGCCGCGCCCGCCACATCGCCACCGAAGCCTGCCGCCGCGCCTGCAACGGCGACGACTTCCTGGCCACGGTGAAGGAGCGCACCGGCCTCTGCTTCGAGGTCATCCCGCCGTCCGAGGAAGCCCGCCTGGCGCTGGCGAGCTGCGAGAACCTGCTCGATCCCGAGATCCCCTATGGCCTCTTGATCGACATCGGCGGCGGCTCGACGGAAGTGAGCTGGATTCGCGTCTCCCATCGCGCCGAGCGCCTGGGCGGCGTCGCCACCGAGCTTTTGGACATGACGTCGGTGCCGTGGGGCGTCGTCACCCTCACCGAGTCGTGCGTCAAGGGCCTGCCGCGCGAGCAGCCGGTCACGCGCGCCTGCTACGACGACATGGTCGAGCGCATCCGCGCCGACCTCCGCCCGTTCTGCGCCAAGCACGAGATCGGCAAGGCGATCGCCCGCGGCGAGGTCCAGATGGTCGGCGCCTCGGGCACCGTGACGACGGTGAGCGCCCATCATCTCGGCCTCAAGCGATACAACCGCACCCTGGTCGACGGCTCGCGCATCGGCCGCGATTCCATCCTGCGCATCTGCGACCAGCTCTCCGTGAAGTCCGTCGTCGAGATGACCGACATGCCCTGCATCGGCAACGACCGCGCCGACCTCGCGCTGGCCGGCGGCGCCATCCTCGAGGCGGTGTGCCGCCAGTGGCACGCGCCGATGGTGCGCGTGGCCGATCGCGGCCTGCGCGAGGGCGTGCTAATGGACCTCATGCGCCAGGCCGACCGCGAGGCAGATCCGTTCCGCTGCCGTGACGACTAAATCCAGCAAGCCCACCGGACGGCGCGCCACCGTGCGGGTGAAGACCGCGCGCGGCCGCACGGTCTCCTCGCAGCGCTGGCTGCAGCGCCAGCTCAACGACCCCTACGTCGCCGAAGCCAAGAAGCGCGGCTATCGCTCGCGCGCGGCCTTCAAGCTCCTGCAGATCGACGACCAGTTCCATTTCCTGAAGCCCGGCGGCCGCGTCGTCGACCTTGGCGCCGCACCGGGCGGCTGGACCCAGGTCGCCGTCGAGCGGGTGAAGCCCGGCCAAGAGCGAGGAAAGGACGGGGGCGTCGTGATCGGCATCGACATCACGCCGATCGAGCCGATCGCCGGCGCCACCGTGCTGGCCAAGGATTTTTACGACGACGACGCACCCGCCGTGCTCGAGAAGCTGCTGGGCGGCCCGGCCGACGTCGTGCTGAGCGACATGGCGGCCGCCGCCACCGGCGAGACCCAGGTCGATCACCTGCGCATCATGGGGCTGGCCGAGGCGGCGCACGATTTCGCCTGTCAGGTGCTGAAGCCGGGCGGCAGCTTCGTGGCCAAGGTGCTGCGCGGCGGCACCGAGCGCACCCTGCTCGATCGCCTCAAGCGCGACTTCACCAAGGTGCGCCACGTGAAGCCCGAGGCCAGCCGCGCCGATTCGGCGGAGATGTATGTCGTGGGGACGGGCTTCCGGGGATGACCGCCATGGATCGCGCCACCTATCTCGGTGAAGTCGTCGCGGCCTACCAGGGCGAAGTCCGCGGCGAGGCCACCTTTGCGACCTTGGCTGACCTCGCGACGGACGCCGGTGAGATCGAGATCTGGCGGACCCTGGCGCGGCTCGAGGCGACGACCCGCCGACGCTTGCTGCCGTTGATGGAACGATACGGTCTCGACACGACTCCGGACGAAGCTGAGAGGCGGGTCGGCCGGGAACGGGCCGAGGCGCGCGCCGCTGCGGGGTTCGCCGCGACGCTGGGCTCGATGGCCGAGAGGCTGCCGCCGTTCGTCGCCCTCTATGCCCGGCTCGAAGCGGAAGGCCCTCCCGGAGATCGCGAGGAACTGGCATTCCTCAACGCCCACGAGATCGCCCTCCATGAGTTCGTGACCCGCGCCCTGGCCGGTGACGGGCGCGAGGCGTTGCGGCCCGTCCGGAAGTTGCTCGGCGACTGAGCACGCGGACAGTTTCGTGCGGCCAAGGGGCGCTTTCCCGACAGGCTCTATCCACCGCCCACAACCCCTTGCGTCCGCCGCCGCTTAGTGTACAAAGCGCCGCCAACCCGGCGGCCGCCTTCTTTTTGGGAGGGACGGGCCGCCTTTTTTGTTTTCTCCTTCCGGAGGTTGGCATGCAGTTTCAGGAAGCGCTCACATTCGATGACGTCCTCCTGAAGCCCGCCGCTTCGGCGGTGCTGCCGAACCAGACCGATGTCCGCACGAGGCTCACGCGCACCATCGAGCTCGGCATCCCGCTGATGTCGTCGGCCATGGACACCGTCACCGAGTCGGCCATGGCGATCGCCATGGCCCAGGCGGGCGGCATCGGCGTCATCCACATGAACCTCGATCCCGTGGCGCAGGCCAACGAGGTCCGCAGGGTCAAGAAGTTCGAATCGGGCATGGTGGTGAACCCCGTCACCATCCATCCCGAGCAGACCCTGGCCGATGCGCTGGCGCTGATGTTGACGCACCAGATCTCCGGCATCCCGGTGGTCGAGAAGAGCGGCAAGCTGGTCGGCATCCTGACCAACCGCGACGTCCGCTTCGCCACCGAAGACAAGACGCCGGTGAGCGCGCTCATGACCAAGGACCGGCTGATCACCGTGCGCGAGGGCGCCACCAAGGAGGAGGCCAAGCGGCTGCTGCACCAGTATCGCATCGAGAAGCTCTTGGTGGTCGACGACGCCTATCGCTGCATCGGCCTGATCACGGTCAAGGACATCGAGAAGGCCAACAAGTTCCCCGGCGCCAGCAAGGACGAGAAGGGCCGCCTGCGCACCGCCGCCGCGACCACCGTCGGCGAGAAGGGTTTTATGCGCGCCCAGCTGCTGATCGATGCCGACGTCGACGTCATCGTCGTCGACACCGCGCACGGCCATTCCAGGGGCGTGCTCGATGCCGTGACGCGGGTCAAGAAGCTCAGCAACTACACCCAGGTGATGGCCGGCAACGTCGCCACCCGCGAGGGCGCCCAGGCGCTGATCGATGCCGGCGCCGACGCCGTCAAGATCGGCATCGGCCCGGGCTCGATCTGCACCACCCGCATGGTGGCGGGCGTGGGCGTGCCGCAGCT
>DATGZZ010000141.1:0-11186 GCA_035296945.1 Reyranella sp. | reverse complement strand
ACTTGCCGGTGGTGCCGCCGCTCTGCGCCTTGCCTTGCAACAGGGACCACGAGCCGGTCGACGCCTCGACCAGCGTGCCGGGCGCGGTCCGGCCGGTCTTCAGGATGATGTTGATCACGCCGCCCATGTTCTGGCTGCCGTAGATCACCGAGGAAGGTCCGCGCACGATCTCGATGCGCTCGATGTCGGCGCTCGACAACTTGGAGGTATTGGCGGTGCCGGCGCGATGGCCGTTGATCAGCACCAGGACCTGGCTCTTGAAGTCGCGGCCCTGGCCCTCGGTCGCCGCGCCGCGGATGTTGATCGAGGTCTGGCCGGGCGTCCATTCGCTCATGAAGCCGACGGCGTTCTCGTTCAGGAGCTCGGTGACCGAGCGCGCGGTCGACTTGGCGATGCGGTCCTGGTGGATCACCTGCACCGTGCCGACCAGGCGGCTGATCGGCTCGGGCCGGCCGGTCGCCGTGATGAAGCCTTCGGGCAGGAAATATTGCTGCCGGCCCGGCTGGTCCATCGGCGTCAGCGGCGACGGCTGTTGCGATTGGTCCTGCGCCATCGCTGTCGATGCGAAGGCGAAAGGCACCAGGCTGGCGATTGCCAGCGTGCGCTTGTTCATTGTTGTCCCCACACAAGAACGGCAGATCTTCTCGGGATGTCGAGGCGATAGCCCGATCCCGTGCGCTTCGCCTGCCGGGCGAGATGCGCTGTCATTCGGTCGCGACGGTCGTCAGACGGCTTCCAGCCCAAGCGACGTGCGAGGAAAGCAGAAAGCTCCAAGAGATCGGGCACGACGCCGGTGAAGGTCCAATCGGCGAAGGCAACGTGCGGCGGATGCGACGAGGGCGCCAGGCCGCGCATGGTGATGTCGATGCCGGGCGTCTCGTCCTCGCGATGCCATTCGGGCAGCAGGCAACCGGCGAAGCACAACCCCTTGGGGCCGGCATGCGCCGGCACGACCCAGACGACGGTGCGCGCCCAGGCGCGGCAACGCGCCAGGAAGGCTTCGGGATGGTCGAAGAAGGCCGGCATGGTCGCGGCCAGCACGGTGTCGTGACCATGCGTGACATCGGCCTTTTCCCAGCCGGCAGCGATGACATGCGGCGGATGGGCGAGCTTCACGAGACGCGCCCGCATCGTCGGCGACGGCTCGATCGCGGTCCAAGATCGTGCCGGGTCGTGGATCGCCATGCCGAGCTGGCCGCCGCCCGCGCCGACATCGAGCAGGCGTCCGACCTCGGCCACTGCCCGCCGGATCAGCGGCGCCAGCGCGGTGACATAGTCCGACGTATCGATGGCCGAGGCATAGAGCTCGAGCGGATCGATGTCGCGCTGGGCAGGATCACTGAAAGGAACCGACAACACAGACCCGCGGCAGACGTCACCCGTCACCGCGAACCTGTAGCTGGCCCGCGTCACGCCGCTTGCCACGACGGACCCGGGTCAGTTTCTACATCAGGACACCCCGCCCAATGCGTTCGCGCGTGACCGCTGCTGGTGGCAGGTCTCCTGGCTTGCGGGTCCTCGCTTCCGACCGCCTTCCCAGGTGCCTTTCGGCGCCCAGTGGCATTTTAGGTCGCAAGCTCGCCGCTCACAGTTGCGGGGGCAGCCGCGGGGTTATGCGCAAGCACATGCACCGCGTTCCCTTTTGATCCCTTGCGGGAACCACCGCGGCCAAACTGGCAGCCGCTATGAAATGCGTCAAGTCTGGAGCGTGTTAACCGAACCACCTCATCCTGAGGAGCGGCCGCGGGCCGCGTCTCGAAGGATGGGCAACACCAAGTCTGGGGCCCACCCTTCGAGACGCCGCGCTTCGCGCGGCTTCTCAGGGTGAGGCGGTGCGCTAGCGTGTGAACACGACGTCTTTGAGATCGGTGCGCTGTTCCCAGTGATGCCGCTCGAGCTCGGGATCGAGATGCTCTTCGGCGGGAAGGCCGAGGCAGAGGTAGGCCACGAGGCTCCACGACTTCGGCACGTCGAGCGCCTTGGTGACCGCGGCCGGATCGAGGATCGACACCCAGCCCATGCCGATGCCATCGGCGCGCGCCGCCAGCCACAGGGTCTGAATCGCGGCGACAACCGAGTAATGCAGCGTCTCGGGCATGGTCTGCTGCCCAAGCCCGCTGCCCGTATGCGTGCCGTCATCGGAAAGCACCGCCAGGTGAACCGGCGCCTCCTTGAGGCCTGCCAGCTTGAGGCCGGCATAAGTCTCCTGCTTCTCGCCGGAGTAGCCCGCCAGGGCGCGTTCGTTGGCGTCGGTGAAGCTCTTGATGACGGCCAGCCGCCGTTCGGGCGAATCGACGTGCACGAAGCGCCAGGGTTGGCTCAGGCCAACGGACGGTGCGTGGGTGGCGATCTCGATCAGCGCATCGATGCGCTCGCGCGGCACGGGATCGCCGCGAAAGCGCCGGACATCGCGCCGCCACAACACGAGGTCGCGGAACTGAGCGCGAAAAGCCGGATCGAACGACGGTTTCATGTCTTTAGCCCATCAATGGCGTGGAAGAACGTGCCGCTTACCGAACCGCGCCGCGCGCCCGCTTCCGGCACGGCGGCACCGGTGGCATCGCGGCAGTCGACCAGCGGCTCATCACCGGCCTGCAGCACACTGGCATAGTGGAATTCGTGTCCCATGATCGTCTCGCCGGCCGACCCCAGCGGGCCTTCAGACAGAAGCCGCGCGCGACGATAGCCGATGTGAAGCCGGCGCTTGGCGAACGAGGTCTCGACCTGCAGCAGCCCGGCCATGGAATGCCGCCGTCCCTCGGCGTCCTCGATCCCCTGCCCCAGCACCATGTAGCCGCCGCACTCGCCATGGATCGGCACCGACCGCGCCGCCAGAAGATGCAGGCCATCGTGGAAGCGGCGCGCCGCTGCCAGCACGCCACCGTGCAGCTCGGGATAGCCGCCGGGCAGCCAGACGACATCCGCACCCTGATCCGGCGCTTCGTCGGCCAACGGCGAAAAAGGAACGATCTCCGCGCCGGCCAGCCGCCAGCCCTCCAGCAGATGGGGATACATGAAGGAGAACGCCCGATCCCGCGCCAACGCGATGCGCTGGCCGGGCGGCCGCCGCGATACACTGCCGGCCGTGAGGTTCGCAGGCGCCACCGCTCGCCGCACGGCCGCAAGCTCGACCGCGCTCTCGATCGCATCGGCCACCGCGTCGAGCCGACGGTCGATATCGTCCGTCTCGTCGGCCTGCACCAGGCCGAGATGACGCTCCGGCAACTCGAAGCGCGCGTCGTGGCCGAGCGCGCCGAACACTTTCAGCCCGACACGCTCGAAGCCCGGCGTGATCAAGGCAAGATGGCGAGGGCTCGCGATCCGATTGAGAATCACGCCCGCAACGGTGACGTCGTCGCGATAGTGCGCCAGGCCCGCAGCAACGGCGGCCGCCGTCTCGGTCTGGCCGGAGACGTCGAGCACCAGCAACACCGGCCAACCGAGCAAAGCCGCGAGATCGGCCGTGGCCCCGCGTGCTGTCTGACCGGCGGCGGCAACGCCGTCGAACAGGCCCATCACGCCCTCGGCAATGGCAATGTCGGCAGGATGGCGTGCCACGAGGTCGCCAAGCGTCGTCGGCGCCATCGCCCAGGTGTCGAGATTATAGCTCGGCCGGCCGGTCGCCGCGGCGTGGAACGCGGGATCGATGTAGTCGGGCCCGCACTTGAAGGCCTGAACCGCCAGCCCTTGCCGGCTCAGCGCGCGCATCAGGCCGATCGTGACAATAGTCTTGCCGGCGCCCGAGTGCGGGGCCGCGACGATGAAGCCGGGCGTCATCGCCAGCCGACCAGCGAGCCCACAAGATGGCGACGCAGTCCCGCCGTGGCGCCGATGACGACGATCGAGGGCGAGCCGACGCCGTGGCGCGCCGCGTCGTCGACCAGGCTGCCCAGTTTGCTTTCGACCACTTTCTCCTGGTCGGTAGCGGCCGACTGGATCAGCGCCGCCGGCGTGTCGGGCGACAGGCCGCCCTGCTGCAGCGACGTGGTGATCTCGGCGAGCTGCGACATCGGCATGTAGAGCACGATCGGCTGGCCGAGCTTGGCCAACGCTGCCCAGTCGGCCGCCGAGCCGCCCTCCTCGGCGCGATGGCCGGCGGCCAGCACGACGGCATGGTTGGTGTCGCGCGAGGTCGCGGGGATGCCGGCCAGCGCCGCGCCGGCCAGACCCGCCGTCAGTCCGGGAATGATCCGGAAGCGGATGCCGGCCTCGGTCAGTGCGAAGGCCTCGTCCCAGCCGCGGCCGAACACGAAGGGATCACCACCCTTCAGCCGCAACACGCGCCGGCCGGCGCGGGCGCGCTCGATCAACACCTCGTTGATGTCGCGCTGCTGCGGCGAGGGCCGGCCGCCGCGCTTGCCGGCCGAGATCAGCTCGGCGCCGTCGCGGCTGAGGTCGAGCACGCGGCGATCGACCAGCGCGTCGTAAACGATATCGTCGGCCTGGCCGATCGCGTGCAGCGCCAGCACGGTGAGCAGGCGCGGATCGCCGGGACCTGCGCCCGCCAGCCAGACCTCGCCGGCCGGGAAGTCGGGCAGCGCCGGAAAGTTCTTGGGAATCACGTGCGAGGTCACTGGCCGCGGCCCCGGAAGCGGCGTTGATAGGAGGCGTCGTAGAGCGCGCTGTCGCGGAAGTCATGGGCCTGCAGCACCTTGCCGACGAGGATCAACGCCGTGCGCTCGATGGGCGTCTTGGCGACCTCGGCCGCAAGCGTGCCCAAGGTGGCGCGGATCACCCGCTCTTCGGGCCAGCTCGCGCGATAGACCACGGCGGCCGGGCAATCGGCGCCATAGTGCGGCAGCAACGTCGCGACGACCTTGTCGATGGTGTGGATCGAGAGATGAATGGCGAGCGTCGCGCCCGTCGCGGCGAACGCCTCGAGCTTCTCGGCCGGCGGCATCGCCGACGCCCGGCCCGAAGTCCGCGTCAGCACCACCGACTGCGCGACTTCTGGCAGGGTCAGCTCCTGGCCGAGTGCCGCGGCGGCGGCGGCGAAGGACGGCACGCCGGGCGTCACAGTGTAGGCGATGCCGGCCCCACGCAGGCGGCGAAGCTGCTCGCCCATCGCACTCCACACTGAAAGATCGCCCGAATGCAGGCGCGCAACGTCATGACCATCGACCGTGGCGCGCCGGCATTCCTCGATGATCTCGTCGAGCGACATCGGCGCGGTATCGACGATGCGCGCTCCCGAGGGGCAATGCTCGAGCAAGGCCTTGGGCACCAACGAGCCGGCATAGAGGCAGACCGGGCAGCGCGCGATCAGGTCGCGGCCGCGCACCGTGATCAGGTCGGGCGCCCCTGGTCCGGCGCCGATGAAATGCACGGTCATCGGCCGTCTCCCGTGGCGATGGCGCAGGTCGCGCGTTCGGTGGCGACGCGAGCGCCCAGCAGGCGGGCGTTGCGGCCGGCCACGACAATGGCGGAGGCCTCGGCAATCGATGGCAGGCCCTTGGCCTCGAGCACGAATTTGGACGGCGTGAGGACCTGGCCTGCGACGCGATCGAGGTCCATCACCGTGCAGGCGACCAGGTCGACCGACAGCCGGCGCGCGACCTCCGGGAAGGCAGGCTCGGTCGCCTTCTCCGATTCGGTGGCAATCGCCTGCAGGCGTTCGGCCGGCAGCTCGTGCATGCCGAGCGCCAGGCGCACCACGCGCTCGATTTCGTCGGCCGATGTGCCGCGACGACAGCCCACGCCCGCCACGATCATGGCTTCCTCGCCCGCCATTGCACGATCGGCGCGGCGGGGCGCCAGACGAAGACACCGCCGGTGCCGGCCTTGCCCGCCTTGGACACCTCTAGCCGCACCAGCTCGCCGCCATAGCGCTGGAAATATTCTATCAGGCGCGCCTCCGACTGGAGGGACACGGCATTGGCGACCAGGCGCCCGCCCGGCTTCAGCGCCGTCCATGCCGCTTCGAACAGGCCAGGATTGGACAGCCCACCGCCAAGGAACACCGCGTCGGGTGACGGCAGACCAGCGAACGCCTCGGGCGCCCGCTTCTGGACGATCTGAAGGTCGGGCGTGCCCAGCACAGCGGCGTTGCGGTTGGCCCGCGCCGCCCGTTGTGGTTCCGATTCGATGCCAATGGCCCTGAGCGAGGGATGACGCAGCAACCATTCGATGGCGACCGAGCCCGCGCCAAGGCCGACGTCCCACAAAAGCTCGCCGTGGCGCGGCGCCAGCGCCGATATGGTGACGGCGCGGACTTCGCGCTTGGTGAGCTGGCCGTCGTGCTCGAACAGCGAATCGTCGAGACCAGGCGCCAATGGCAGCACCGTCGCGTCTGCGGCGGCCGAGACCAGCAACGCGATGGTGTTGAGCGGCGCGATGTCCGTGAGATCGAAGTCTGCGGCCGTCGTGGAGCGTACGCGCTCGCTGGGACCGCCCATGGCTTCCAGGACCGTGAGCTCGGAGCTGCCCATGCCCCGCTCGGCCAGGAACATCGCGAGCTTGGCCGGTGTCTCGCCGTCCCACGACAGCGCCAGGATGCGTGCGCCAGGCTGCAGATGACGTACGATGCCCTCGAGCGCGCGGCCATGCAGGCTGACCAGCGCCACGTCCTGAAGCGACCAGCCGAGCCGCGCCGCGGCCAGACTGAAGGCCGACGCATTGGGCAGGCAGACCGTCTCGCTGGCGGGAATGGAGCGCAGCAAGAGGTCGCCGACGCCGTAATGGAAGGGATCGCCGCTCGCCAGCACCACGACCGGCCGGCCACGATGCTTTTCGATTTCCGGCAGGGCGTCGCCGATCGGACTCGGCCAGGCGAGCGTGCGCCCGCGGATCAGCATCTTGGCCAGGCCGAGATGCCGCTTGCCGCCGACCACCAGCTCGGCCGACGCCAAAAGATTCTGCGCCACCGGCGACAGGCCTTCCACGCCATCCTCGCCGATCCCGACGATGGACAGCCAGCGCGCGCCCGTGCTCCTTTCGGTGTCAGTCATGCGTGTTCTCATCCTCGGCGGCACCACGGAAGCCTCGGCGTTGGCCAAACTTCTCGCGGGCGATCCGCGCTTCGAGGCGACCCTGTCGTTCGCCGGCCGCACCGCCGCGCCCAGCTCGCAGCCCGTCGCGACGCGCATCGGTGGCTTCGGCGGCGCCGACGGTCTTGCGCGATATATCGAGGAGCAGGCGATGGAGGCGGTGATCGACGCCACCCATCCATATGCCCCGCGCATTTCCGCCAACGCGGTCGTGGCGTGCGCGCGAGCCGGCGTCGCGTTGGCCTCGTTCGTCCGTTCCGCCTGGAAGCCTGAAGCCGGCGACAAATGGGAGACGGCGCCCACCGCCGTTGCCGCGGCTCTGGCCATCGGCAAGGCGCCGCGACGCGTGTTCCTCGCTCTTGGCCGGCAGGAACTGCACTCCTTCGCGCCCATGGCTCAGCATTACTACATCGCCCGCCTCATCGATCCGCCTCAAGGCGTGCGACCGCACAATCTCGTTCTGTTGCAGCAGCGCGGACCGTTCGATCGCGACGCCGAGCTGCGCCTGCTGAAGGAGCGCAAGATCGAGGTGATCGTTTCGCGGAACTCGGGCGGCAGCGCCACCTATCCCAAGATCGAGGCGGCACGCATGCTCGGCCTGCCGGTGATCATGATCACGCGGCCCGTGAAGCCCGTCGGCCACATCGTGAGGACACCTGAGGAAGCAGTGGAGTGGCTCGCTCATGAGCGCCCTGCCCGCTCGCTGCGTGGCGTGTAGACCCAGCGCCCGACCTGCCGAGTCGTGCTGGCACCGACAATCACCAGCGTGCGCATGTCGGCACGCGACGGATCGGCAGCGCCGAGCGTCGTCGTGATCACCTGGGCCTCAGCCGTTCCCGCGGCGCGCACCAACAGCACCGGCGTGTCGGCGCTCTTGAGCGTGCGTAAAAAATCGAACGCCTGGCCGAGCTTGGTCGGCCGCGCCTTGGAGGCGGGATTGTAGAGGGCGATCACGAAGTCGCCCTCGGCAGCAGCCTTCAGGCGGCGTTCGACCGTGCTCCAGGCCTTGAGATTGTCCGACAGCGAGATGGCGCAGAAATCGCCGCCCAGCGGTGCGCCGACCTCGGCCGCGGCGGCCAGCATGGCGGTGACGCCGGGCTCGACCCTGATGTCGAGGCCGCGCCATGCCGGATCGCCGGTCTCCACCGCCTCGAACACCGCCGCCGCCATGGCGAACACGCCGGGATCGCCGCCCGAGACGACGACGACCTGGCGGCCCGCAGCCGCGAGCGACAGCGCGTGCCGGGCCCGTTCGAGCTCGACCCGGTTGTCCGAGGCATGGCGGCACTGGCCGGACCGCGCTGGCACACGGTCGAGATAGGGACCGTAGCCCACGAGATCGGTGGCGCGCGCGAGTGCCGCCTCGGTCGCCGGCGTCATGAGCTCGGCCTTGCCCGGACCGGTGCCGACCACGACCAACGAGCCGTTTAGGGGGTCGGTCACAGCCGCCTCCCTTCGCCCGGGATCAGCACCATGGCGAAATAGGCACCCACCGCGCCGCAATCGGCGAGCGGCAGGATGCGCTCGTCCTTCATCGTCCCGCGTTCGACATACACGGCGCGCGACAGCAGGCCCGCCGCCTCGACGGCGCGGCGCACCTTCGCGAGGTTGCGGCCGACCTTCATGATCACGGCAGCGTCGGCAAGGCGCAGGCGCTCGACCAGCTCGCTTTCGCCCAGGGTGCCGGGCAGGACGGCGAGTGCATCGTTGCCCCAGGTCATGGGCAGGTTGGCGCGCGTCCAGCAGCCCGACATGCCGGTCACGCCCGGCACGACCTCGACCGGAAAATCAGCGCTGAGACGGCGCCACATATGCATGAACGAGCCATAGAAGAAGGGATCGCCCTCGGCCAGCAGGCCGACCGACCTGCCTTGTCGCAGCACGGCCGCCAGGGTGTCGGCCGTCCGGCGATAGAAGGCGCCGATCTTCTGCTGATACTCCAGGCTGTCGGCCGGTACTTCGTCGGTGACCGGATATTCCAGGCGCATCTCTGCCCGGCCTTCGGCCAGAAGCGGCGCCACGATGCGCCGCGCATTGCCGGGCGAGCCGATCTTGGCGAAGTAGGCAACGATGTCGACCGCCTGCACCAGGCCTGCCGCGCGCAAGGTGAGATAGCGCGCGTCGCCGGGCCCGACGCCGATGCCGTAGAGCGTACCCGCCGTCGCCGTTCCGGCCAGGGAGTCGAGCACGCTCATTCCCGCTCGCTTGCCAGCGCATTGATCGCCGCCGCGGCCATCGCGCTGCCACCCTTGCGGCCGCGCACGATCAGGAACGGCACGCCGCCATGCGCCGCCAGCGCTTCCTTGGATTCCATCGCGCCGACAAAGCCGACCGGCAGTCCGACCACGGCGGCCGGCGATGGCGCACCCTCGTCGATCATCTCCAGCAGCCGGAACAAGGCCGTCGGCGCATTGCCGATGGCGACGACCGAGCCGGCCAGGCGGTCGCGCCACAGCTCCAGCGCTGCCGCACTCCGTGTGTTGTCGAGGCGCTGGGCGATCGCCGGCACCGAGGGATCGTCCAAGGTGCACAAGACGTCGTTGCCGGCCGGCAGGCGCGCGCGGGTGACCCCGTTGGCCACCATCTTGGAATCGCAGAAGATCGGCGCGCCGTCCTTCAGCGCCTGGCGCGCCCGTTCGGCGAAGCTTTTGGACATGACGATGTCGCGGGCGATCTCGGGCATGCCGCAGGCATGGATGATGCGCACCGCCACCGGCTCCTCGGCCGCATTGAAGCGCGCCAGGTCGGACTCGGCTCGGATGATGGCGAAGGATCGGCGATAAATCTCCGCACCGTCGCGCACATAGGCACGCTCAGCCATGCGGCACCTCGTCGAACAAGGTCTCGAACTCCTCGACACCGATCATGCGCTCGACGGGGCCACGCGTCGTTCCCTTGCGGATCAGACGATAGGCACCGGCCTTGCCGGCCAGCACCAGGTCCGACGGCAGCGAACGCGCGCAGCCCTTGGTGCAGCCCGAGACATGGATGCTGCCCCGGTAACCATGGACCGCGGCGATCGTCGCAAGCCGCCGCGCGTCGCCGCGGGCATCGACGCTGCTCGACTTGCAGTCGGGCGCGCCGGGACAGGCTTCGACCCGCAGCACGGGGTCGTTCTCTTCGACGATCAACCCGGCGTCGCGCGCCTCTTCCAGGACGAACACGGCGGCCGCGTCCGGCACCCCGAAATAGACAGCACGCCACGGTGATAGACGCAGATCGGTCGAGCCGGCATCGGCCGCCAGCTTCCCGAGCTGGCGAAGCTGGCCCGCTTCCAGCCGGCCGAACGGTGCGGCAATACCGACCGCACCCCCCAGCAGGCCGAGCCGGCGTCCGCCGGCAGCCGGTCGTCCGATCATGGGCGACAGACGCAGCGCGACGGCCGCCTGCACTTCGGCGAACGCTGCCTCGCTCAGACCACGCATGCGGCCACGCGTGGCGACGCCGAGAAAGGCATGCGCTGCGGCAATAGCGGCCTCGGCCGCCTCCGCTGGCAACAGCGTGCCCAACCAACGCGTTCCCTTGGCCGTATCCAAACCGAAAGCGACCGCATCACCGGCCGCGGCGAGACAAATGTCGGCGCGTTCAGAGGCGATCGGGAGCGTACCGCCGCCATCGACCAGCAGGCCGAACTTGCCAGGCAGCGCGTGCAATCGCTTGTCCGACGTCAACGCGTCGTCGATCGCGCGTGCGATCGGCCGGACATCGAAAGGCTGGTCGGGATCGAGACCGGCCAGCGGCGCCACCATGACATTGCGCACCGCCTCGGTCTCGGCATCGGGATCGAGCAGGCCCAGAGTCGCCAGTTCGGCCCGCAATTCGGGCAAGCGATCCTCGGTCAAGCCGCGAAGCTGCAGGTTGGCGCGACGCGTCAGGTCGATGTGGCCGTTGCCCAGGCGCTGGGCGAGATCGGCCAGCCGGGCGGCCGTCTCGAGACTGAAGGCGCCGCAGCGCGGGCGAACGCGCACGATCAGGCCGTCGCCGCTTGGCATCGGCCGGATGATGCCGGGGCACCAGCCCTTCACGTCGGTCGCGGCGTTCATCGGCCGGCCTCGGTCATCAGGCGGCGCAGCTCGTGATCGACCGCATTGCGCCGGGTGACCCACAGGCCGCGCGCCAGGGCATCGTGCAGCCGCGCGGCGATGGCGGCGGCCGCCGCCGGGTTCTTTTGCAGCATGGCCGCGCGGATCGCGTCATCAG
>DATGZZ010000140.1:0-2090 GCA_035296945.1 Reyranella sp. | reverse complement strand
GTCGTCATCATCGGCGGCGGCATCATGGGCTGCTCGACGGCCTATCACCTGGCCAAGCTCGGCTGGAAGGACGTGGTGCTGCTGGAGCAGGGGCGGCTGAGCGGCGGCACGACCTGGCATGCCGCGGGCCTCGTCGGCCAGCTGCGCAGCTACCAGAATCTGACGCGGCTCATCCGCTACAGCACCGAGCTCTATTCCAAGCTCGAGGCCGAGACCGGGCTGGCGACCGGCTGGAAGCAGTGCGGCTCCCTGTCGGTGGCGCGCACCGAGGAGCGCATGGTGCTGCTGCGCCGGTCGGCCGCCATGGCCAACGCCCAGGGCGTCGACTGCGAGCCGCTGACTCCTGAGCAGGCCGGCGAGAAGTACCCGATCATGCGCACCGACGACCTTGTGGGCGCGGTGTGGCTGCCGGGCGACGGCAAGGCCAATCCCGCCGACATCACCCAGGCGCTGGCCCGCGGCGCGCGCACCGGCGGCGTGCGCATCTTCGAGAAGACGCGGGTGACGGCGATCGACACCAAGGACGGCCGCGTGAGCGGCGTGCAGACCACCGAAGGGCCGATCAAGGCCGAGATCGTCGTCAACTGCGGCGGCCAGTGGGCGCGCCAGCTCGCGCGCACGGTCGGCGTCACGGTGCCGCTCTATTCCTGCGAGCACATGTACATCGTCACCGAGAAGATGGAGAACGTGCCGCGCGACCTGCCGGTGATGCGCGATCCCGACGGCTACATCTACTTCAAGGAGGAGGTCGGCGGCCTCCTGATGGGCGGCTTCGAGCCCGAGGCCAAGCCGTGGAACAAGGACATCATCCCCGACGATTTCGAGTTCGGCATGCTGCCGGACGACTGGGACCAGTTCCAGATCCTGATGGACAACGCGCTGATCCGCGTGCCGTCGCTGGAGAAAACCGGCATCAAGACCTTCATGAACGGGCCGGAGAGTTTTACGCCCGACCTCAACTACATCCTGGGCGAGGCGCCGCAGGTCAAAGGCTTCTTCGTCGGCGCGGGCTTCAACTCGATGGGCATCGCAAGCTCGGGCGGCGCGGGCATGGCGCTGGCCGAATGGATCGTGGCGGGCGAGCCCACCCTCGATCTGTGGCCGGTCGACATTCGCCGCTTCGCCGGCTTCCACGGCAACGATGCCTGGCTGAAGAGCCGCGTCGCCGAGACGCTTGGCCTGCACTACAAGATGCCGTGGCCGCAGCGCGAGCAGGAGAGCGGCCGGCCGTTCCGCCGCTCGCCGCTCTACGACCGGCTGAAGGCCAGGGGCGCCTGGTTCGGCAACAAGATGGGCTGGGAACGGCCCAACTGGTTCGCCGGCATGGGCAAGACGCCCGACATGCAATACGGCTGGGGCCGCGGCGCCTGGTTCGACGCCGTCGCCGCCGAGCATCGCGCCACCCGCGAGGCCGTGACCGTGGTCGACGAGACCTCGTTCGGCAAGATCCTCGTCCAGGGCCGCGATGCCGAGGCGCAGCTGCAGCGGCTGGCGGCGAACAATGTCGCCGTGCCGATCGGCACCACGGTCTACACCGGCGTCCTGAACGAGCGCGGCACCTTCGAGAGCGATCTCACGATCGCGCGACTCGCGCGCGACAAATTCCTGATCATCACCGGCTCGGCGCAGCCGGTGCGCGACATGGACTGGCTGAACCGCCATGTCGACGAGAATGCCCATGTCACGCTCGCCGATGTGACGGGCGCGTGGACCGTTTTGTCCGTGATGGGGCCGCGGAGCCGCGCGCTGCTGCAGAAGGTGAGCCGCGCCGACTTCTCCAACGAGGCCTTTCCCTTCGCCACCATCCGTGAGGTCGGGATCGGCCACGGCACGGTGCTGGCCTCGCGCCGCACCTACATGGGCGAGCTGGGCTGGGAGCTCTACGTGCCGGTCGAGTTCGCCGTCACCGTGTTCGAGACCCTGCACGAGGCCGGCGCCGAGTTCGGCCTGCGCGATGCCGGCTACTACGCGGTCGAATGCATGCGCCTGGAGAAAGGCTATCGCGCCTGGGGCCGCGAGCTCACGCCCGACGACACGCCGTTTCAGGCGGGCCTGGGTTGGGCGGTGAAACTCGACAAGCCGGGTGGCTT
>DATGZZ010000139.1:0-6772 GCA_035296945.1 Reyranella sp. | reverse complement strand
GCGCATGAAGACGCTTCAGGTGCGGCGTCTGGCAGTGCTCGACAAGGACAAGAACCTGGTCGGCATCGTGTCGCTCGGCGACATCGCCACCGAACCGCGCGCCGCCGATCTCAAGGAGGTCGGCGAGGCGATTGCGGAGATTTCCGAGCCGTCGCGGCCGCATAAATAGTTCTTTGCTGGGAGCGCGCCACTCCGTGGCGCTCATGCGTCGTTGAAACGAAGACGCGCCACGGAGTGGCGCGCTCCCAGCAATGAGCGGACCTGGAGGTCCGCGCTCCGACTACGCCGGCACGCAGTAGCCGTCGCGTCTTGGGTCGCAGCCGCCGGTGAAGGTGCCGTCCTTCTGGGCCACGCCCTGCATGCCGCCGACTTTCATCGTCCAGTCCGGTCCCGAGGTGAGATCGTGGCCGCGGCTGCGCAGCTCCTCGCGCACCTGCGCGTCAACCCGCGATTCCAGCAGCACGGCGCGGCCGTCAGTGAGACGCGCCCGGGGCGCCTCGATCGCTTGCTGCAGCGGCAGGCCGAAATCTACGAACTGCACCATCGCCTGCACCTGGGTCTGCAGGATGCCGTAGCTGCCGGGTGTGCCCAGCGCCAGCACCGGCTTGTCGTCCTCGGTAACGATCGAGGGCGCCACGCAGATCGGCATGGCGTCGCCGATCTTCACGCGGTTGGGACTCTTGGGATTGACGTCGGCCCAATAGAGGAAATTGTTGAGGCAGACGCCGGTGCCGGGCACCACCACGCCCGAGCCGAACACGCTGCCCAGACTCTGCGTCACGCATACCATGTTGCCGTGCTTGTCGGCGATCGAGAACGACGTGGTGTGGCCTTCGTTTGCCGCCGGCGTCCACTGCTCGGTCGGCCCGACCACCGGCTTGCCGTCGCGCACCCGTGCCCGCAGGCTTTCGACATGGCCATCCGACAGGAGCTCGGCGAGCTTCTGCGGCGAGGGCGCGCCGTTGGCGATGCGCACGCCCGCGGCGATCCGGATGGCGCGCAGCACGGTGTCGATATGCTCGGTGCCATTGCGGGGCAGCTTCGCGAGATCGAAGCCTTCGAGGATGCGAAGCGCGAGCAGGTACTGGAACGCCTCGCAGGGCGGCGGTGGGGCATGGATGGTGCGGCCGCGATAGCTGACGGCGACCGGATCGATCCAGTGCGCCTTGAAGTCCATCAGATCGTCCATGGTGAGCGTGCCGCCGAGTTCCGCCAGCCGCTCGACCACCTTCTTGCCCAGTGCGCCGCCATACATCAGAGCGGGGCCTTCGGCCGCCAGCGCCTCCAGCGTGTTGGCGAGATCGGGCTGCTTCAGCACGGCGCCCGGCGCCGGCCGGCCGCCGGTGATGCCTTCGAGATAGGTGCGCGACCATTCGGGATAGAGCTTGTCCTTGCCGCGCAGCTCGTAGGTGACGCCGCCGATCTCCTCGACGTTGAACTCGATCAGGCCGAAGCCGTCGCGCGCGACGGCGATCGCCGGCGCGAACAGGTCGGGCAATTTCCTGGTGCCGTAGGCGCTGACCATCTCGCACCAGCCGGCGAGGTTGCCCGGCGCGCCCACGGGAATGGGGCCGCGCACGATCTGCTCGCGGCTGTTGAGCTTCTCCAGCGGGAACTTGCGCGGGATCAGGCTCATGAAGTTGAGCGAGCGCACGCGCCGCTCGGAGGCGACGTAGCAAGTTGCCATGCCCATGCCGGCCAGGCCCGACATGTAAGGCTCGACCACGTTCAGGGTCGCCGCCGTCGCCGCCGCCGCGTCGAAGGCATTGCCGCCGTTGCCGAGAATGCGCGCGCCGGCGGCAGCGGCCAGCGGATGGGCGGCCGCCACCATGCCGTGCCGCGATGCGATTGTCGGACGCTTGCCATGCTGCAACATAAGCTCTCTCCCGAAGGCGGGCGGATCGTGCCTTCTCGTGAGCGGCGCGGCCAGCGCCAATTGCGTCGAAGCGTCCGGCGGGAGACAATCGAGGCATGCAGCGAGACGGGCAGCGAGACGGGCGCAGACTTGAATTCGGCTGGTTCCTGCCGACGGCGGGCGACACGACGGCCTATGGCTTGACGAGCGCCCAGGTGGCGTCGTCGCTGCCGCTGTTCGACCGCGTCGTCGCGGCGGCCGAGGCCGCGGGCTTCGAATACGTGCTGGTGCCGGTGCAGACCGCGTGCTGGGAGGCCTGGATCTCGAGTGCGATGATGGTCGCGCGCTCCAAGTCGATCCGCATGCTGGTGGCGGCGCGGCCGTCCTATATCAACCCCGTGCTGCTGGCCAAGATGATCGCGACCTTCGACCAGCTCTCGGGCGGCCGCATCTGCATCAACCTGATCGCGGGCCAGAGCGAGGCCGAGAACGCGTCCGAAGGCATCAAGTGGGGCAAGGAAGAGCGCTACGAGATCATGGACGAGGAGGTCTCGATCCTGAAGGCGCTGTGGACGGCGCGCGGCCCGCTCACCTGGGACGGCAAGTTCTATCAGCTCAAGGGCGCGCAGATCCGTCCCCACCCGCTGCAGCAGCCCTATCCGCGCTTCTATCTCGGCGGCGGCTCGCAGCAGGCCTGGGAAATCTCGGCCAAGCATTCCGACGTGCATCTCTTCTGGGGCGACACCTACGAGCGCATCCGCGCCAACATGGCGGTGATCCGCGGCATGGCGGCCCGCCACGGCCGCGAGAACGACATCGGCTTCGGCATGCGCCTGCAGATCGTCTGCCGCGAGACCGAGAAGGAGGCCTGGGCGTTCGCCCACGAGCTGGTGAGCCACGCCAGCGAGGCGCAAAAGGCTTTCGTCAAGGAACGCTTCGCGAGCTCCGAGGCCAACCGCCGGGTGCGCGAGCTCGCCGCCCAAGGCGAGGTCATCGAGCGCAACCTGTGGACCGGCATCACCCAGGTGCGGCCGGGCGCCGGCATTGCTGTGGTCGGCACACCTGAGCAGTGCGCCGCGACCCTGCAGGACTTCATCGATCTCGGCTGCCACTCCTTTTGTCTCTCGGGCTATCTGCATGACGAGGAGGCCGAGCGCTTCGGCAAGTGGGTGATGCCGATCCTGCGCGAGCGCAATCGCGAGCGCATGCTCGCGGCCTGAGCGTCAGGACCTGGTCTCAGGCGGGCTCCACTTGGAGAAGGCCAACCACCAGACGCACCAGATGGGACCGAACAAGAACAACAATCCGATGCTTCCTGCGATCCAGCCGATTGCCGGCGGCTTGCCGGCGCGGCGGCAAAGCCGGGACAATGGGTAGCCCCAGGGGATGATGGAAACGACTATGACGGCGAGTACGACGATCCAATGCACAAGATGAAACTCTTCCATGGCCTTCTCCGGCGGCTGCTCCGACTTGGAGACGAGATGGGGAAGCGGATCGTTACAGGGTAAGCTCGTGGCCTGATGTTGCGCGCAGCAATTCCCGACTTCAGCGCCCGCCAGCTCGAAGCGGTCCTGGCGCTGGTCGAATATGGCAGCTTTGTCGCGGCCGCTGCCCGGCTACGCATCTCGCAGCCGGCGCTGACACGCGCCGTCAAGCGGCTGGAGAGCGAGCTTGGCGTGCGCCTGTTCGACCGCACGACACGGCGCGTGCAGGTCACCGCCGCGGGCCGGGAGTTCGCCGCGGTTGCCGAGCGTATGCTGGCCGATCTCGGCATCACCGTGCAGAGCGTGCGCGAGGTGGCCGAGGAGCGGCGCGGCCTGGTCGTGCTGTCGAGCGTCATGTCGGTGGCGGGCGCGTTCCTGCCGCGTCTGATTGCCGACTATCGCGCCGACCGGCCGGGCGTGGAAATCCACGTCCGCGAAAGCGTGCACGGCTCGGTCATGGAGGATGTGCGCAGCGGCGTCGCCGATTTCGGCATCGGCTATGTCGATGAGCTGCCCGACTTCGCCGTGGGTACGCCACTTGGCCGCGAGACGTTCTGCGTCGTGATGTCGGCGCGCCACAAGTTCGCCGGCCGCCGCAAGCTCGGCCTGTCCGACCTCGCCGAGCAGCCGATCGTGGCGCTGCCCACCGATTCGCGCACCCGGCGCACCATCGATGCGGCCGCGGCGATGGCCGGCGTGCCGCTGCGCCAGATGGTGGTGGTGACCCAGATCGCCACCCTGCTTGGCCTGGTCGCGGCCGACGCCGGCGTGGGGATCGTGCCGCGCGGGGCAGTACCGGCCGGCCGCAACCTGCGCGCCGTTCCGCTCGAGCCGCGCCTGGTGCGCCGCATCGGCGTGATCGCACTGCGCGAGCGCGAGCCGACGCCCGCCGCGGCCGGTTTCCTGGCGCTGCTGCGGCACCAATGGCCGCGGCAGCATTGATGCGTCAGACGCAACAATCCCGTCTATCAAGTTGATGTTGGCATAGCGGCCGACGGCGCTATGCTTGGCCCTTCGGAGGAACCACGTGCAGCTCTCTTCGCGGACCTACGACGCGGACAACATTTCCGCGGTCCAGGAGCTCTATCACAGCAACGGCTGGACCGACGGCCTGCCCATCGTGCCGCCGACCGCCGATGCCGTGCAGGCCTGCCTCGACTGGGCGATGATGCCGCCCGACCAGCTCATCGGCATCGAGCCGGTGCGCGGGCTTGCCGTCACGGCCGAGAAGCTCGCCATCAATGCCGTGATGGCGGGCTGCCTGCCCATGCATTTCCCGGTCGTCCTCACCGCCTGGACGGCGATGATGCAGGACGACTTCCTGATGCACGGCGCCACCGCCAGCACGGGCGGTTGCGCCGTGCTGGTGGTGCTGAACGGGCCGATCCGGCTCGAGCTCGGCGCCAGCGGCGGCTTCAATGCGCTGGGCAACAGCGATCGCGCGACGGCCGTGATCGGCCGCGCCATCCGGCTCTGCCTGATCAATCTGATGGACGTGCGGCCGGGCGCCATCGACCGCTCGACCTTGGGCCATCCCGGCAAGTTCAGCTACTGCGTGGCCGAGGACGAGGAGGACACGACCTGGCTGTCGCTTGCCGAGCAGCGCGGCATTCCGAAAGAGGCCTCGGCGGTCACGGTGATGGCGGCGGGCGCGCCACGCCAGATCATGAACGAGTGGACGACCAAGCCGGAAGAAATCCTCGAGACCTTCGCCGCCGAGATGCGCGCCAACCTGCGGCACTATTCGATCCACCCCGGCAACTACGCGCTGATCATTCCCAAGCAGCTGCGCGAGCACCTGCAGGCGGCGAAGTGGAGCAAGACCGACATCGCCACCTTCGTCCATGAGCGCGCCCGCATCCATCGCCGCGAATGGGCCGACGTCGGCAAGGGCGCTGTCGTGCGCGACCGCGGCGACAGCGTCTACGCGGCGATGGAATCGCCGGACCAGCTCCTGGTCGTGGCGGCCGGCGGACCCGCCGGCGGCTTTGGCGCGATCATTCCCCCGTGGCTCGGCAACAAGAGCCATGCCGTCACCATGGCCATCGGCGCCTGTGTCGACTGCGAGCCGCCGAAGAAATAGCAGAGGTAGATCATGACGTTTCGCGTTCTCGATCCCACGCCGGAAAAGGCGCCGCCGACCGGCCAGCTCGCGCCGCGGCTGGCGACGCTCGAAGGCAAGACCATCGGCTTCATCTCCAACGGCAAGGAAGGCACCAAGGGCTTCTTCGGCCACCTCGACCGCCTGCTGCGCGAGGAACATGGCGTGGCCAAGGTGGTGATACGTACCAAGTCGAACTACAGCGCGCCGGCCGACGCCCACATCGTCGCCGAGATCAGGAACTGGGATGCGGTGATCTCCGGCATCGGAGATTGAGGCAGCTGTTCATCGTGCAGTCTGCACGACTCCGTAGCGGCTGAGCGTCTCCTGGTTCCCGCCTTCAGCGTCATGACCGAGCGGTTCGCGACCGCCGCCGAGCTGATGAGCCGCGTGCTGGGCATGCCGGATTATGGCTTTGCCAAGATCGGCCATCCGGTCAGCAGCGCGACCGACGCCGGTCTCGAGGCGATGGCTCGGTTGGCGATCGAGCAGGGACGATCGATGCTCGTGAGGTCCTGAATTCCGCTTTTCCTATGTGGAACTATCGGCAACGCCACGCGTTTCGGTTGTTATGGAATCCACAAAAGAACAGGGAGTTGCCGCGATGAAACCGCTCGTCGTGTTCGGCATCATGCTGATCGCCATCGGTATCGCCGGCCTCCTCATCGACAACATCTCCTTCACCGAGAAGAAGGTCGTGATCGACGCCGGCCCGCTCAAGGTCACAGCCGATCAGCAGCGCGTCATTCCCATTCCCAGCATCGCCGGTGTGATCGCCATCGCCGTCGGCGCGGGCATGATCTTCTTCGGCCGCCAGGCCCGGAGCTGACGTCAGCAACGGAGCGCACTGACCTCATGCGCCTCCCCCGTCATACGGGGGAGGGTAGGGAGGGGGCGAGCCTCAAAGACGATCTTCGAAATTTCAGATCTGAAATAGGAGAGGGACTCCACTGTGGCCTTCCCCCTCCCGGCCTCCCCCGTAAGACGGGGGAGGTGAGGGCCGTTGGCCTAGTCTAGCCCTTCCCCCACAGCCGTCGCGTCGCGAGCTCGGCGCCTTCGCGGCAGGTCTTGAGCTTGGCCCACACGACCTCTTCGGCGACCAGCTCGGAGCCGGCGAAGGTGCCGAAGCCACAGTCGCAGGAGGCGATGACCCGGCTGCGGTCGCCCACGGCGTCGACGGCCTCGCAGATGCGATTGGCCACGACCTCAGGATGCTCGACGAAATTGGTCTTGGTATCGATGACGCCCGGCAACAGCAGGAACTCCGGCGGCAGCCTGGCCTGCTTTAGGGCGGCATATTCGTGCTGATGGCGCGGGTTGGCGAACTCG
>DATGZZ010000138.1:0-2875 GCA_035296945.1 Reyranella sp. | reverse complement strand
CGATCCGCACCCAGACCTTCCATGCCGACGCCTTCAAGGCCGTCGGCGCCGATCCGGCCGACTATCGCGTGGTCGTCGTGAAGTCGGCGCAGCATTTCTATAACGGCTTCGTTGGCCTTGCGAAGGAGATCCTCTATGTCGCCTCGCCGGGTGCAGCCGATCCCGACGTCACGCGCTGGCCCTACACCAAACGCAAGACGCCATTCTGGCCGAAGGTGGCGGACCCTTGGAAGTGAACGGGAGCGCGGGCCTCTGGCCCGCTCATAATCATGAAGCGGGCCGGAGGCCCGCGCTCCCATCAGAGCAACGGCGTCAGCGCCTCGCGCGTGGTCTTGCCCTCGACCACCGGCACGACCTCGAACTCGACGACCTCCTGCCAGTCGGCGATCCAGCGCTGGAACAGGGTGATGTCGTCGGTCTCCATGAGCTGGAAGCAGCGGCTGAGATCGGCCGTCACGTAGCTCGAGACGAACTTAAGCCCGTCGGGCAGGCCGCGGCCGCCATCGCGCAGCTTGCGATAGACCGCCTTTCCATTCTGTTTCCTGAACGTTTCTATAACCATGAAGAGCATGTTCGACCCCCTGCCAGTCCGCTAATCTACCGGCACAAGTTCAGGGGAACGACATGAAGATCGCCGTTGTCGGCGCCGCCGGGCGCATGGGCCAGATGCTGGTGCGTCGCATCGCAGCGACCGAAGGCATGACATTGGGCGGGGCGAGCGAATCGCCCAACAGCAACGCCATCGGCCGCGATGCCGGCGAGCTCGCGGGCCTGGAGGCCTGCGGCGTGAAGATCACCCAGGACGGCGCCGCGGCCATTGCCGCCGCCAACACCGTGATCGACTTCACCGTGCCGGCCGCCACCGTCGCCCACGCCAAGATCGCCGCCGAGAAGGGCGTCGCCATGGTGATCGGCACGACGGGCCTCGATCCCGCGCAGACGGCGCTGATCCACGAGGCGGCCAAGCAGGTGCCGATCATGTGGGCGGCCAACATGGCGCTGGGCGTCAACATCCTGCTGGCGCTCGTGGAGAAGACCGCGTCGATGCTCGATCCCAGCTACGACATCGAAGTGCTGGAGATGCATCATCGCCACAAGATCGACGCGCCGTCGGGCACGGCCCTGGCGCTGGGCCGCGCTGCCGCCGCCGGCCGCCAGGTCAGGCTGGAGGACGTCTGGCGCAAGAGCCGCGACGGCCATACCGGCGCGCGCCCGTCGGGCGAGATCGGCTTCGCCACCCTGCGCGGCGGCGAGGAGGTCGGCGTCCACACGGTGATGTTCGCCGCCGCCGGCGAGCGGCTGGAGCTCAGCCATCGCGCGTTCAGCCGCGAGACCTACGCGGCCGGCGCACTCCACGCGGCGCAGTGGCTCGCTGGCAAGAAGCCCGGGCTCTATGGCATGAAGGACGTGCTCGGCCTCTAGTGGAAGCAGCGGGTGCATGCGCTGCTGGCATGTTTTTGTACCGGCCCCCCAAAGTGAGACAGGAAAAAGCGGACAGTTTCTCGTAGAGAGGAACTGGATGAAGAAGCATAGGCATTTTACGGAAGAGCAGAAGCGAGCGGCCGTCGCCCGGGTGTTGAAGGGCGAGGCTGTGTCGACGGTGGCCCGCGCGATCGGGGCTGATCGCAAGCGGCTGTACGACTGGCGCAGCCAGTACCAGCAGGCTGGGCCGGAAGGCCTGCGGCCTGTCGGTCGCCCGCGCAAGGCGGAGGTGCTGGGGGCGCGAGCGCGCTCGTGGGATGAGGCGCCGGACGAGCTTGCGGCGGCACGCCGGCAGATCGCCGAGCTGCAGCGCAAGGTTGGCGAGCAGCAGGTCGATCTCGATTTTTTTCGCAAAGCCTTGCGGCATATCGAGGAGACACGGCGAGTGCAGGGCGGACCTGGCGGCGCTGCGTCTACCAAGTCATCGAAGCGATGACTGCCTCGATGCCGCAAGGCTGCCCCATCACGATCGAGCGGCTGTGTCGACAGACCGGCGTGAGCCGCGCTGGCTACTATCGATTCTGGCGCCGCAGCGCGCCACGGGCACACGACACCACGGTGCGCGATGCCATCCAGCGCCTGGCCCTGGCCAATGGCCGCCACCGCGGCTACCGGCTGGTCACCTTCCAGCTCCGCCAGGAAGGCCTGGTCGTCAACCACAAGCGGGTCCTGCGCCTGATGCGCCAGGACAACCTCTTGTGCCTGAGGCGGCGGCCGTTCGTGCCGCCGACCACCGACTCGCGCCATGGCTGGCCGGTGGTGCCCAACCTGGCGCGCGGCATGCAGCCCAACGACCTCGATCAGCTGTGGGTGGCCGACATCACCTACATCCGCCTGCTCGAGCAGTTCGCCTATCTGGCTGTCATCCTCGACGCCTTCAGCCGCCGCGTCGTCGGCTGGGCGATGGCCGATCATCTGCAGGCCAGCCTCGCCATCGATGCGCTGAAGATGGCCATCAAGCAACGCAAGCCCGGGCCGGGCAGCCTGATCCATCACTCCGATCAGGGCACCCAGTACGCCTGCAGCGACTACACCGAGGTGCTGGCGGCTCATGGCATCACCGCGAGCATGAGCCGCGTCGGCAATCCCTACGACAACGCCAAGGCCGAGCGCTTCATGCGCACGCTCAAGACCGAGCAGGTCGACGGCACCCTCTACCGTGATCGACGCGCCGCCGAGCGCTCGATCGGCGACTTCATCGACAGGATCTACAACGTCCAGCGCCTGCACACCGCGCTCGACTATCGATCGCCGGCCCAGTTCGAGGCTTGGCATCGAGCTCGTGCGCTGCCGGGCGTGGGCGACGCTGCGCGCGGCGGGGGCTCCGCGACGCCCACGCCCAATCGCCCGCTTGACCTCAAAACCCGACGGGCCCAAGCCATCACATGAAACA
>DATGZZ010000137.1:0-8207 GCA_035296945.1 Reyranella sp. | reverse complement strand
CTCGACGGCGTCGGCGGCGGCTATTTCTATTCGGGCACCTACAACCATCTCGCCCGCGCCGGCGTCCCGGTCGCGCGCTTCCTGCATTCGTATTTCCCCTGGCGCATGCCGTTCGTGAACCTGCGCAACCATCGCAAGGTGATGGTGGTCGATGGCCGCATCGGCTTCACCGGCGGGCTCAATATCGGCGCCGAGAACATCAGCGCCGACAAGCCGCCCTTCGTCGTCCTCGACACCCACTTCCAGTTCGAGGGCCCGATCGTCGAGCAGCTCACCGACGCCTTCGCCGACGACTGGCTGTATACGACCGGCGAGAAGCTTTTAACCGAGAACTGGTTTCCGCCGCTCGAGAAGGCGGGCCAGGCGCTGGCACGTGTCGTCACCTCCGGTCCCGACGAGGACATGGAGCAGATCGAGTTCGTGACACTCCACGCCATCTCCTGCGCCCAGAAGTCGGTGCGCGTGGTCACGCCCTATTTCCTGCCGCCCGATCCGCTGACCATGGCGCTGGGCCTCGCCGCGATGCGCGGCGTGAAGGTCGACATCGTGCTGCCCGATCATTCCAACCACGCCCTGCTCGACTGGGCGCGGCGCATCCCGCTTCGGCCGCTGATCGAGGCCGGCTGCCGCGTCTGGCTGACGGCCGCGCCCTTCGATCATTCCAAGCTGATGGTGATCGACGACGCCTGGGCGATGGTCGGCAGCGCCAACTGGGACACGCGCAGCTTTCGCCTCAACTTCGAGCTCAATGTCGAACTGCACGATCCCGACTTCGCGCTCAAAGTGGCCGCGATCGCGCCCGCGGCGCGCCGCCTCACGCTGGCCGAGCTCGACGCCGACCCCTTGCCGATCCGGCTGCGCAACAGCGCGGCAAGGCTGCTGCAGCCGTATCTGTGATCTCCCTCTTATTCCTCCCCCGTCTTACGGGGCAGGGCAGGGGAGGGGGAGACCCACAGACGAGACCTCGAAAATTTCAGATCTGAAATTGGCGGAGAACTTTGCTGAGGCCTGCCCCCTCCCTGCCTCCCCCGTAACGGGGGAGGTGGATGAGGGGTGCCTACCGATACAGCCGCCCCAGGCGGTCGCGTCTGATCCAGCGGTGCTCGGGCCGCGCCCGCAGGCCTCTTTCCAGCCCCCAGCCTTCGACCAAGCCCAGCTCCAGCCGGATCGGCCGATGGTCGGACGGGCCGAAGGCCAGCGCATCGGCGGTGCGGCAGGTGAGCCCGTGCACCAGGCAGCGGTCGAGCCGGAACGGCACGACGTTGCTGGCATAATGCGTCGGCTCGCGCGGGCCGACGTCGTGGAAGCCGGGCAGGATGACCGGCCCGACGATGTTGTAGTCGCCGATGATGGCCGACGGCTTGCCGCGTAGCGCCGCGGCAATGCGCGCGAGCTGGCGGCGGTTCAGGAGCTGGCCGTGGCTGAGATGCACGTTGGCGAAGGTCATCTCGCCCACCTGCACGATCTGCGCCCGCCGTCGCGGCAGGCGCCCGGGCAAGCGCGAGGCCGGCAGCGACAGCGCGCGCGGCACGGCAAAGCGATGCGGGCTCCACACTGCCAGGCCATGGATGCGGCCGAGCCACGACAGGCGATGGAAGTGTCCGCCGATCAGCGACGGCAGCTCCTCCATCTGCCGCGTCGCTTCCTGCATCAGCAGCACGTCGGGCTTCTCGTACCGCGCCAGGGTGGCGACATCATCGACGGCCGCGCCGGTGAGCCGCAGCAGGTTCCAGCTGATGATCTTCAAGACGTCCTCATGACTTGCCCTACGACTTCGACGCCCGGTCGCGCCGGGCCTGGCGAATCTGGTCGGTGATTGACGACGTGCTGCCAGCCGCCGCCTGCAACTCGCGCCGCACCGTCTCGCGCCGCTCGTGGATCGAGGCGATCACCAGCCCCATCGGCACTCCCAAGCCAACGAGCGCCGATTCGGCGAGTTGCAGGCTCGCCTCGATCGTCTCCGGGACCGTGTCGGTGACCTTGAGCGTATAGAGATGCCGCGCGTGCTGCGCATCGTGCGCCCGCGCCACGATCATCACGTCAGGCCGGCGTGCACGCACCGCCCGCACCACGTCGTCGACCGCCGAGGTGTCGAGGGTGACGATCACGCCCGTCGCCTCGTCGATGCCGCAGCGCTGCAGGAACAGCGGATTGGAGGCGTCGCCGTAGTAGATCGGCCGGCCGAGCTGGCGCCAGCGCCCGACCAGCGCGGTGTCGCGGTCGGCCGCGATGTAGGCGATGTCGTGCTCCTCCAGGAGTCCGCAGACGAGCTGGCCGACCCGGCCGTGGCCGACGACGATGACGCGCTTGGCATGGTCCTCGGGCGGTAGCACGGTGAACTGGGGATCCGATGACGCTTCGCGGGCAAAATAATGGCCGGCCCGCCGCGCTGCCAAGGCGATGAAGGGCAGTGTGGCCATGCTGAGCGACACCACCGCGAGGATGCCCGCCGACACATCGGCGGCGATTAGGCCGACCTGCACGGCAAGGCCGATGCCGATGAAGGCGAACTCGCCGCCCGGCGCCAGCAGCAGCCCGGTCTCGACGCTGGCGCCCAAAGGCACGCCGAACAGACGGCAGAGCGGTACCAGCAGCACCGACTTCAACGCCATCATCGCGAGGAAGCCGCCCAGCACCAACAACGGCTCGCGCCAGATGAAGGCCAGGTCGATATGCATGCCGACCGAGAAGAAGAAGACGCCGAGCAGCAGACCGCGGAAGGGATCGATCATGGCCTCGACGGCGCGGCGATACTCGGTCTCGGCCAGCAGCAGGCCCGCAACGAACGCGCCCAGCGCCATCGACAGGCCAGCGTAGGCGGCGATCACCCCCGAGCCGACCGCGATCAACAGGGTGGCGGCCATGAAGAACTCGGGATTATCGGTCCCGGCGGCCAACTTGAACAACGGCTTCAGCACCAGCCGGCCGACCACGGCGATCACGGCGATGGCGACGGCGGCCTCGACCAGGGCGATGACCACGCCCTGGGCCACCGAGGTGCTGTCGGCCGCTCTGCCCAGCGCCCCGATCAGGAACAGAAGTGGCACGACGGCGAGGTCCTGGGCGAGCAGGATGGCAAAGCTGCTGCGGCCCGTGGTCGACATCATGCGGCGCTGGCCCGACAGCACTTCCATGACCAGGGCCGTCGAGGAGAGCGCCAGGCAGGCGCCGATGATCACGGCCGCGGCCGGCGGCTGGCCGAACCACAGGGCGCCGAAGCTGATCACCACCGTCGTGAGCAGGGTCTGCAGCCCGCCCAGCCCGAACACCAGCCGGCGCATGGTGAGCAGGCGGCGCATCGACAGTTCCAGGCCGATGAAGAACAGCAGGAAGACGATGCCCAAGTCGGCGATGAAGGCGATCTGCTTCTCGCCGGTGACAGTGAGCCAGTCGATGGCCCGCGAATGGTCGGCCAGGCGGCCCAGGCCGTGCGGCCCCAGCGCGGCGCCGACGGCGAAGAAACCCAGGACGGGGCTGATTTTGAGGCGGTGGACCACCGGCGCCACGACGGCCGCGGTGCCCAGGATGATCAGGGCGTCCTTGAAGACGAAGATCTCACTGCTTCCCGCCATTGCAGCCAACATAGACTGTGAAGGCCGATCTGTGCACACTTTCGTTGACAGCGGGCCAACGGACAAAGGGACGGAGACGACATGAAGGTGGTGATCACCGGCGGCGCGGGATTCTTGGGCAAGAAGCTGGCGCGACGCCTGCTGCAGGGCGGCATCGCCGGACCCTCGGGCAAGCCCGAGCCGGTGAGCGAGCTCGTGTTGTTCGACGTCGGCAAGGCGAGCGGCCCCGGCCTCGACGATCCCCGGGTAAAAGCCCTGGCCGGCGACATCGCCAACTTCGCCACCGTGCAGTCGATCGTGCAGGGCGCCGCCACGGTGTTCCATTTCGCCGCCGTGGTCAGCGCCGGCGCCGAGGCCGATTTCGACCTCGGCTACCGCGTCAACCTCGACGGCACCCGCAATGTGCTGGAGGCCTGCCGCGCCCTCGGCACCAACCCGCGCGTGATCTTCACCAGCTCGCTGGCGGCCTTCGGTGGCGACCTGCCGCCGGCCGTGACCGACGACACGGCGTTGACGCCGCAGACTTCCTATGGCGCGCAGAAGTCGATCGGCGAGTTCCTGATCCGCGACTACACCCGCAAGGGATTCTTGCGCGGCACCTCGGTGAGGCTGCCCACGATCTGCGTGCGCACTGGCCTGCCCAACAAGGCGGCCTCGACTTGGGCCTCCTCCGTGGTGCGCGAGCCGCTGACCGGCGTCGACGTCGTCTGCCCGGTGACGCCCGAGACCATCATGGTGGTGCTCAGCCCGCGCAAGACGGTCGACGCCTTCGTCCGCCTGCACGACCTGTCGCACGACGCCTTCGGCCCCGGCCGCACGTTGCTGCTGAACGGCATCAACGTCACGGCCAAGCAGCTCGAGCAGGCGGTCGGCCGCCACGCCGGCAACCGCAAGGTCGGCAAGGTGAGCTGGCAGCACGATCCCGCGATCCAGAAGATCTGCGACGGCTGGCCCCAGGGCATCGATTCCAAGCGCTCCCGGTCGCTCGGTTTCGAGACCGACAAGGATCTCGACGAGGTCGTCCGCAACTTCATCGCCGACGATCTCGACGATCAGCTGAAGATCGTGAAGGCGGCTTAGCCCGCCCTCTTATTCCTCCCCCGTCATACGGGGGAGGGTAGGGAAGGGGAGAGCCGCCCAGGCGACATCTCCAAGAAAAAGATCATGATCTGAAATTTGCGGATGACGGGACTGGGGCCTTCCCCCTCCCGGCCTCCCCCGCATGACGGGGGAGGTTAAGAGGCGGACTACCGCCCCCGCAGCATCCGCCAGCCGTTCTGCAAATGCCGCACCGGCCCCCAGACGTGCCGCGTGCGCATCATGTGCCAGCGTTGCGGCTCGTTGTCGGGACCCGCAATCGGTCCCGCGTCGTCGACGAAGTCGGTGATGCCGACCGCATCGGTGTCCCATGGCCCGGTGGTCTTGAAGATCGTCGTCTTGGCGCCGTAGCTGCCGAGCGTGCGGCTCATGCCCGACGCCATGAAGTCCATGTAGCGCGGCAGGCTCTCGGGCCGGCAGAGATAGCCCTTGTTGAAGCCGACCGCGAGCAGGCGGAAATGAAACGGGTTCTTCTCGAGATAGCGGATCACCTCGGTCGTGTTGGCCGGGTAGCGCGGCGAGAAGAAGTCGTCGATCACCACGATGCCGTCGTTGTTGACGATGCGGTTGGCGAGCTCGAGCTCGCGATAGACCGCGGTGCCGGTGTGCTCGCCGTCGATGTGGAACCAGCGCACCGTCTGGTGCATCGCCTGGAGGTCGAGCTTGGCGGCCAGGTCGGCCGACGGTCCGGACAGCGGCACGATGTTGACGGGCTCGGCGCCGACCGAGCGGATGGCGCGGTGCACCGCCTCCTCGTCGAGCCGGAGGTCGCACAAATAGAGCTTCTCGCCACCCTTGCGATAGGAGGCGAGCACCGACGCCGAACGGCCGCGCCACACGCCGATCTCGAACAGGTCGCCCGTGATCCGGGCCTGCTGGTCGAGCAGGGCGCGCCAGACGCAGTAGGACTGGAACATGAACCAGCCCGGAATGGCGTCGATCTTTTCCCAACTGAGCATCGTTGATCCTTGCAGTGGAGGCCTTGCTAACAGCGCTCTTTCGACGCTGCAAGCCGGGAGCGCTTGCACAGGCGGCAGGCCTCGGGTAGACGCCGACTGCGTGCAAATGCCAACAACAACAGTCGCTTACCGCACGACGATCGGCCTGATTTGGGGGCTGGCTCTGTGGCATAGCTGGGAGAGTCGCGGCCTTTTCGTCGATGGCTCCGCTTTTCTCGTCCAGATCGCCCGGCGAGAGTGGTTCTTCGACTTCTACGCCCCGCGCCTCTACGCCATGGTCGTCGGTCAGGCGCCGATCATGACCGCCGTCTTCCTCGGCATCACCGATCTACATTTGCTGGCACGGCTTCTGTCGATCGGCCTGTTCGCCCTGCCGACTGCGCTCTACACGCTCGCCCTGGTGCGGGTGAAGGATGACCCGGTGCTGCTCGCCGCCGTGATCGGCGCCATCGGCCTGGTGTTCATGACAACGTCCTTCTTCATTGTCGGCGAATACAACACCGCCTTCGCCATCGCCATCGTGGTCGCCGTTCGACTGGTAACGGCAAAGCGGCTCACCGGGCTCGACGGCCTGTTCCTTGCCGTCATCAGCCTGCTCGCCGCGCGGACCTACGAGTCGATGATCTATCTCGGGCCGATCCTGTCGGTGATGGTGCTGCACACGCTGTGGCGCCTGCCGCAGCGCCCGTGGTTGCCCACGACGCTGTACCTTCTTTCCACCGTCGGCTTTGTCGCCGGCATGGCCGTCGCCATCCGCTCGCTGGTCAAGCCGTGGTCCGCCGAGCACCTCGATGAGACGATCGTGACCGCCACCAACTTCTGGCAGAACCTGCAGTTCGATCTGGCGATGGCCGCGGCACTAGTCGTCGTGATCTGGGGCCTGATCCGGCCGCGCGACCTGCTGAGCGGCAAGCCCTATCGCTGGGCCGCTATCCTCCTGGTGATCCTGGCGCTGTCGCCCCTGCTGGCGCTCAGCGACACGCTGGTCCGGCCGCTCGCCAAGTCGCAGTACGTGGCCCGCCAAGCCGCCGGCATGGTCACCGTTTCTATCGTCCTGTTCATCTGGTTCTACGGCTCCCTGCTGCGCGACAAGCTCGCGGTATTCACCACGTTGTGCGCGCCCGAGGCGGCACGCCGGTTCCTCATCTTCGCCGTCGTGGTCATGGTCGCGATCCTGCCGTCGGACATCTACCTGACCAGGACCTGGTCGTCCTATCTCGACGTCGTGCGCGCCGAGGTGCTGGCCAAGGACGGCGTGATCGCCTTCGAGGACTCACGGCTGTCGCGCCATCCCTACGACCTGCTGGTCGAGGCCTGGATCCTGCCTAGCCAGAGCCTGGCGCTCCGGGCCAAGCGCGGTGACGGCATCATCGCTCCCCCTCGGGATTTCAAAGCCTGGCAACCGTTCCCGCCGGCGGACCCCTATCCGCTGGGCAAGTACGTCTGGCGTGACTGACGTGCCCTCCGCGCCGCCGCCGGCCGTCTACCGCAGCGTCGCCCTGCTGATGTGGGCGCTGGCGCTCAACGCCACGATCGCCTGCCGCGGCCTGTTCTGGGACGGCTCGCCCTTCATGGCGAATATCCTCGACCTCGGGCAGGTCCACGACTTCTACACCGCCCGCGCCCACGTCGACTGGGTGACGCAGCTTCCGCTCCTGCTGCTGAGCGAGCTCGGCGTGCGCGACACGAGGCTGTTGGCGATGGTCTATTCGGCGGCGCTGTTCGGCCTGCCGACCGGCCTCTATCACTTTGCGCTGGCGCGCGTGAAGGCCGACGCCGTGCTGCTGGGCATCGTCATCGCCGTGATCGCCGCGGTCTATCTGCCGACCTGCTTCTTCATCATCGGCGAGTACAACACCACCTACGCTGCCGTCGTCGCCGCCATGGCGGTGGTGCTGACGCCAGGGCCAAGGCGGCTCGGCGACGCGGTGCTGCTCTGCCTGCTCGGCCTCCTGTGCGTGCGCTCCTACGAAACGATGGTCTATCTCGGCCTGCTCATCGGCGCCGCGATCCTCTGGTCGACGCGCAAGGATGACGACCGGTGGGTGAGGGGGCTGACGGTCGTCGCCGCCGTGGCATTCATCGCGGCGGCCGGCGTCGCGCTCGTCGCCATCGTCGACTACTGGAACCATCCGCACTTCCTGAAGGTGCGGGCGATGTCCTTCGACTTCTGGCAGAACCTGCAGTTCGCCATCCCGCTCGTCGGGCTCGCGATCTCGGCGGCGATCGCCCTGTTGCGGCCCTCGTGGCTGCAGGGCAGCGGGCCGCCGCTGGTCATCGCCATTGCCGCCACCGCCCTATTTCTCTCGCCGTGGTACCGGCTGGTCCACGAGCATTCCATCCTCTATCCGCCGGCGCACTATCTCGCGCGCCAGGCGGCAGGCGTGGTGCTGGGGGTGCTGCTGGGCTGCATGTGGCTGCACGTCGCCTGGCAGCGGCGGCCGCCCATGGTCTTCACCATCCTGCGCCTGCCCGCGGTGTCGCGGCGCCTGGTGCTGGCCATGACGGCGCTGCTGCTCGCCGCCGCCGTGCCCGACGTGGTCCTGACCGGCCTGTGGTCGGACTATCTCACGCGCAT
>DATGZZ010000136.1:0-4319 GCA_035296945.1 Reyranella sp. | reverse complement strand
GGCGCTGCGCGACCGGCCCCGAACCTTCGAGCGCCCTGCGGACGTGCGCTTCCGCTCCATCCTGGTGGGCGACAGCTTCCTCGAAGGCGTCTTCCTGCGGGCGCCGCTGTCGTCCTTCGTCGAGCACCGCCTCGCCGCGGCCGGCCAGACCGATGCGGAGGCGGTCAATTTCGGCGTCTCGGCGACCGGACCGCGCCACTACTATTATCGCATCAAGAACATCGGACTGGCATTGAAGCCGGACGCCATCGTGTTGACCGTGTTCACCGGCAACGATTTCGTCTCGACGCCCTTCGGTGGATGGATGCGGCCGCCCATCGCCGAGCTGCCGCTGCCCTCCCTGCTCGCCGGCCCGGCGCCGCGCACGACCTGGCTCGCCGTCAATCGGCTCGGCCTCTCGGAGTTCGGCCGCAACAACAAGGTCATCGACGGCGAATTCGCCCAGCTCAACGAATGGCTGAAGCTGCCGGCGGAGCAACGGCTCGACCGGATCGTGCAGCACCTCAAGCGGAACTATTACCCCCGGCTGAGCGAAGAGGTGATCCGCGAGATCCTGTCGCGCGACGGCGAGAGGTTCTGGACCGCCTTCGCCAGGCCGCACCCCGATCAGGAATTCCTCGCGGGTTGGCTGCTGTCGGGCATGATCGATTGGGAGACCGGCACCTGGACCATGCCGCGCACGGCCGAGGAGGCCGACCGCCTCGACGGCACGCGGATGGTCGACGAGACGCTGAGCTGGCTGGTCGCCGCCGACCGGCTGGCCAAGGAGAACGGCGTGCAGCTCGTCGTCGCCCTGATCCCGGTCGGGACGGTCGATCCCGCCTATGTCGACTTCTGGCGTGCGTGGCCCAAGTATTTCAGCACTTCGCTCAGCGCCGACGCCCGCCATCGGCGCCTGGCGGTGAAGCTGCGCCAGACGGCGGTGCCCTTCTTCGACCTGCGCGACGATCTCGGCGGCGTGCCCGGCACCTATCGCCTGACCGACGGCCACTGGTCGGAACGCGGCACCGAGATCGTGGCCGACCGCGTATCGCGCGAGCTCCTGAAGATGCGCGCGACTAGCCGATAGGAACCGCGACGATGTTGGCCGACAGCGGGCCGCCTTCTGCAAGAGGCTCGACCTCGCCGGTGCGCTCGGAAAAGACACGGATCTCGTAGCCGAGCGCGCGCAGCAGCGCGATCACCTCCGCCGTGCTGGCGTCCTGGCGCTGCAGCGCCTCTTCATTGGCCTCGATCAGCAGAACCGGGCGCGCCGTCCTCAGGAACGCGCGTCCGCCGGCGAGCACCTTGAGTTCGGCGCCCTCGACATCGATCTTCAGGGCGTCCACGCGACCGAGCGCCAGGCGTTGCGCCAGCGCGTCGAGCGTTTCCACCGGCACCTCTTCGGACCCCACCGCGCTCGCCCCGTCGTGGACGAAGGCGCCGAACGTGTTGTGGCCGCCATGCAGCTTGGCGGCGATGTGCAATCTCGCCGAGCCCGCCGCGCTGCCCAGCGCATGCGGGACGACCGTGACATTGGCGAGCCGGTTGCGCCCGATGTTGCGTTCGAGCTGGCGGCGCTCGCGCGAGCTGGGCTCGACCGCCACGACGCGGCCGGCGGCCCCGACGCGGCGGGCGGCGAACAGCGAGAACAGGCCCTCGTTGGCGCCGATGTCGACGAACGTCATGCCCGGTCGCAGCAGCCGATCGAGGAAGGCGAACTCGTTGGGCTCGAAGGAGCCCGCGACGTAGAGGCAGAGGCTGTGGTCGTTGCCGAGCGTGACCTCGACGCGCGTGCCGCCGTACCAGGGAACCGTGAGCGGAACGACGAGATTGCGTTCGAGTGCCGCCTCCCACAGCGCGCCGCGCCGCAACGCCAGCCAACGGCGCGCGATGTAATACTCATGGCCGAAGCTCCAGCCGGGAAAGAGCCGGGGCCGATGGCGGCGGCCGATCAGGAGCCGGGCATAGGCGCGTGCGGCAAGCGGCGCGTGCAGCAGCAGCCAACGGCCCATCCTGTCGAGACGGTCGCCGGCCTTCCAGCGCCGATCGGCCCACCACTTGCGAAATCCGGTCGGCGGCGCGGCCTCAGTCATGGCGCATTTCCTGTATGCTTTGGCGATGAGCGCAAGCGCCCCGACCTTCGCCACGCTGTTCCTGCGGATCTTCCTGCCGTTCGCGCTCGCCTATTTCCTCTCCTACATCTTCCGCGGCGTGAACGCCGTGATCTTCCCCTATCTCGAGCGCGACATCGGCATCACGGCGGGCGATCTCGGGCTGCTCACCTCGGCCTTCTTCCTGTTCTTCGCCGGTTGCCAGCCGGTGCTGGGCGTCATGCTCGACCGCTACGGGCCGCGCCGCGTGCAGGTCGTGCTGCTGGCGATGGCGGCGGCCGGCTCGGCGCTGTTTGGCCTCAGCCTCTCGCTGGGCGAGCTGATCGTGGCGCGGGTGCTGATCGGCCTCGGCTTCGCCGGCGGCCTGATGGCCGCCATCAAGGCGATCACGCTGTGGTATCCGCCCGAGCGCTGGGGCCTGATCACGGGCTTCCACATGATGGCGGGCGGCCTCGGTTCGATGGCCGCGACCTTGCCCGTCGAATGGTCGCTGTCGGTCGTGAGCTGGCAGGGCCTGTTCTTCTGGCTGGCCGGCTTCTGCCTCGCCACGTCGGCGATCCTGTTCGTCGTCGTGCCCGAACGCGCCGGGCCCAGGGCCACCGGCACGCTGGCCGAGCAGTTCCGCATCACCGGCACGGTGCTGACCGACGGCTTCTACTGGCGCATCCAGCCGCTGCTCGCCGTCCAGCAGCTGGCCTTCATCGGCTGCATCTCGCTGTGGATCGGGCCGTGGCTGCGCGACGTCGGCGGCTTTGGCGACAAGGAGCTGCGCGCCGACATCCAGCTCTACACCGCCGCGGCCACGACCTTGGGCTTCGCCATGAGCGGCGTCATCGCCACCGGCCTGCGCCGCGTCGGCGTCAGCAACTTCGCCTCGGCCGCCGTCATGAGCATCCTGTTCGCCGCGGTGTGCGGCTGGATCGCCTTCGCGCCGTCCTTCCATCCGGCCGTGGCCTGGGTGGCGTTCGGCTTCCTCGGCGCCTGCCCGATCCAGTACATGCCCCTGATGGTCGCGTCCTTCCCGGCGCATTATGCCGGCCGCGTCAGCACCAGCAGCAACCTCGTCGTCTTCTCGGTGATCTTTGCCGGCCAGTGGGCGATCGGCAAGGTCGTCGACCTGTGGCCGCGCACGGCGACCGGCTACTCGCCCGACGGCTACGCCTGGGCGTTCGGCGCGCTGTTCATCCTGCAGCTTGCGGGTCTCCTGTGGCTGGCTCTGTCGCGGGCTCAGCCGATGGCGCGGCCGCATCTCGTCGCGGCAGATTGAGCGCCGACACCAGGTCGCGCACTTCCTGGCGTGCGGCGACATGACTCAAAGTCAATGACGGCCCCTTACCGCCGCGCTTGAGGTCGAGCAAGGTCAGGCCGTTCAGGAACAGCTCCTTGTAGATCACGCGCTCGCTCAAGCCCGCGGCGATGCGAAAGCCGATGCGCCTGGCCAGCGCCTCGATCACCGTGCCCATGTCGCGCTTGTTGCGCGCGGCGAGCGACGACAGGCGATTGCGCATCACCACCCAGTCGACGGGGCGGCCGCCCTGCACGGCGCGCAGCTGGCGCTGCTTCCACACCGCTTCGGCATAGATCGACGGCCGCACGATCTTGAGCGTGTCGGGATCGACGCGCGCCAGCAGGTCGAGGTCGATGAAGCTGTCGTTCAGCGGCGTCAGCAAGGTGTCGGCCCAGGTATGCGCGAGCCGCGAGAGGAAAGTGTCGCTGCCCGGCGTGTCGACGATGACGAAGTCGACCGCGTCGATCACCTGTTCCAGCGCCGCCTCGAGCCGTGCCCGCTCATCGGCCTGCGCTTCGGTGCGGTCGGCCAAGGTCGAGAGCGGCACCGCGGCATGGACAGGCATCGGCAGGTCGACGCCCTTGCGCCTGGCATAGGCCGCGCGGTTCTCGACGTAGCGGCCGAGCGTGCCCTGGCGCGCGTCGAGATCGAGCGTCGCCACCGTCGCGCCCTGGCCCAGCAGGGCCACGGCGATGTGCAGCGCCGTCGTCGACTTGCCCGAGCCGCCCTTCTCGTTGCCGATCACCAGGACATGCGCGCGACCCGGCGCGGGCGCTGCCTGGGCCTCGGCGATGCTGGGGTTGGGGGCGGGCTGGAAGCCTTCACTCATCAAATTTCATGCTCCTCTCCCCCGATAGGGGGAGAGGTTGGGTGAGGGGGTTGCGCACAGTCTTCGGAGCCCCCTCTCCTAGCCTCTCCCCCTAGCGGGGGAGAGGACC
>DATGZZ010000135.1:0-9428 GCA_035296945.1 Reyranella sp. | reverse complement strand
GCTGGTCGTCGACACAAGCTGGCGGTTCACGGCGCTGAAGTCGGCCGTGCCGGCGTCAAACTGCGGATAGCTGGCGTCGATGATGTAAGGGATGCCGCGCACCTTGCCGGTCTTCACGATCGCCTGTTCGCTGATGAAGGGATAGGCGCCCTCGCCCAGCCATTCGAGTTGCGCGGTGCGATCACGGTCCCGCGACTCCAGGCATTCCTCCATCTCCGCCGGGTCGACGACGCAGGCCGCCGCCCGGTTGGCGAGCCAGCGGATCTGATCGGCCAGCAGATGGTCCTTCGCCGCGCCGGTGAGCTTGCCCGCGAGCGCGGCATAGGCCGCCGCCATCTTGCGGTCGGCGGCGGCAAGCTCGGGCTTGGCGCAGATCGTCCGCTCGATAGGCGTCGCCGCCTTGGCGCAATCCAGGCGCGATGGGCTCTGTGCTGGCGCCGTGCCGGCCAGCGCGACAAGAAAGGCGCCGACAAGGGCGCAGCGGCTAACGCGCGATCGGTCCATCGGGGCGCAGAACCTGTTTCAGCCTGTCGTAGGAGATGTTCACTTCGTAGGGGCCGGCAGCATAGGGCCCGACATCATAGGCGTTGAAGATGACGTCGAGCTGCTTGCCGGTCCAGCAATAGCGATTCGCTTCGCTCAGCAGCTTGGCGAGGTTGGCGGGCTCGAGCGCATCGTCGAAGCCCGGCTTGTCAACGAACTGCTTCTTGAGGTCGGCGCCGACAAGCTGGCTCATGACCCGCAGCCATTGCTCGCCCGGCGTGAACACGCCCTGCGGGGCGACCACCTTGCCCGTGCGCAGGTCGACCAGGGTGCAGCGGGTCGCGCCGTAGCCGTGCGCGCCGCCGCGATAGCTGTCGAACTGCACGACAATGGTTGCGGCCTGCCCGCCGGGCGGCCGCTCGACGGTGAAACCCTGCTGGTAATACCACTGCTGCTCGCGCTCGGGGCCGTCAGCTGTCTTGGGGGTGGATTCATCGGCGATCTTCTTCGCGGCGTCGGCGAAGCGGGCGTTGACGGCAGCGAAGTCGACGTTCGCGCCGTCGAAACGCGGATAGGTGAGATCGTAGGACCAGGTGATCTTGCCGAGCTTGCCCTGCTTGGCCAGCGACTGCTCGCTGATTGCAGGATAGGTGCCCTGCGCGTAGGCCCGCAGGTTCTTGATGCGCGCCGCATAGCGGTTCTTCAGGCAGCCCTCGATGTTGTCGGGATCGGTGCGGCAGGCGCGATTGCGATTGGCGATCCAGCCCACTTGGTCCTTGGCCAGCTCGTCCTTGGCGGCGCCGCTCAACCTGGCGAGCAGCGCCGTGTAGGCCGCCGCCATCTCACGGTCGGCTTTGGCGAGCTCGCCGTTCTTGCAGATCGCACGGTCGATATTGTTGTCCGCCTTGGCGCAGTCGAAGCTCGGCCGTTCCTGCGCCCGGACGGCCGTCGCACCTGCGGCCAACACCAGAAGCACCGCCAGTAATGCCCTCGCCTGCCTGATCATCTCTGCCAGCTCCCGAGCGGACCATCGGCACGCAGGATACCCTTCAATGCAGCATAGGGTATGACAACCTCGTAGCCCTTCATCCCTCGCTCACTCGCCACTTTGCTCAGCGACAGAACGAGGTTGCCGTCCTCGAACAGATAATCCCTCGCGTCGACCTCGCGCATGATTGACGCAATGTCATTGGCCTTGCTTCTGCGATCGGAATCGGTCGAATCCTTGACAAGCTCCTGGCGGACAAGTTCGGCCAGGCGATGGCGCCATCCGTCGCCCGGCGTAAAGACGTCCTCCGGCTCGAGCACCTTGCCCGTGGAAAGGTCGACGAGGTAGCCGGAGAGATCGATGGCAATCGCTGGTCCCACCCATTCGCGCCAGACGGTTATGGAGACGATCGACGGCGCCAGCCGGTAGAGCGAAAAGGTCTGGGTGATCTCGCACTTCCGACCCGTGTCGATCGCGTCGAAGAGCGACGTCCGCGCAAGGGCGGCAAACACGCTATCGCTTTCGGCGAAATCCACCGACGGGTCGTCGAAGCGGGGATAGGCGAGATCGACGGCGTATCGGCCGCGCGGTCCCTCACCCGACTGCACGATCGCCTGTTGCGAGATGAAGAGATAGGGTCCTGCAGCGAGAACCTTGATCAGCCCGGCACGTTGACGGTACCGGAGTTCCAGGCACTCCGCCTTGCGCGACGGTTGGACATCGCAGGCGCGAAGGTCGGCCAGCCAGTGCGCCTGATCGCCTTCGAAATGGACCTTGGCCGCTCCGCTGAGCTTGCCGGCAAGCTCAGTGTAGGCCGCCGTCATCATACGCTGAGCTGCTGCGACCCTGCCGTCGGCCCCAGCCACCACCGGCCACAGCGAGAGCGCGACCATCGCCGCTCCGAGCAGCCTCATGTCCTCCTCCAGGCCTTGAGCCGGCGCACCGCCTCCTCCATCTCGGCCGTCGAGCCGGCGAAGGAGATGCGCAGCGTGCCAGCGCCGCGGGCGCGGTCGAAGTCGACGCCAGGCGTCGTCGCCACGCCCGACTCGCCCAGCATGCGCTTGCAGAAGTCACGGCTGTCGTTGGTGAGATGGGCGACGTCGCAATAGAGATAGAACGCGCCCTCGGCCGGCGCGAAGCGATCGAAGCCCGCTTCGGGCAGCCCGGCCAGCAGCAGGTCACGGTTGCGGCGGTAGCGGCGGACATGCGTGTCGAGCTCGTCACGGCACTCGAAGGCGGCAAGAGCTGCGTGCTGGCTGAGCGTCGGCACCGAGATGAAGAAATTCTGCGCCAGCCGCTCGATCGGCCGCACCAGCTCCTGCGGCACCACCAGCCAGCCGACGCGCCAGCCCGTCATGGAGAAGTATTTCGAGAAGCTGTTGACGACGATGGCCTGGTCCGACACCTCGACCGCCGACACCGTGTCGCCCTCGTAGACGATGCCGTGATAGATCTCGTCGGAGATCAGTCGCACGCCATTGTCGGCGCACCAGCCGGCCAATGCCTTCATCTCGGCATGCCCCACCATGGTTCCGGTGGGATTGGATGGGCTCGCCACGATCAGGCCGTCGATTCGGCCGGCTTTCTTCAGCGCGCCGACGGTCGGCTGGAAGCGGTCGGCGGCCGAAGTCGGCAGGTCGACGGCCTCGAGGTTGAGCGCCGTCAGGATGTTGCGATAGGCGGGATAGCCGGGTGCGGCGAGCGCGACGCGGTCGCCGGCATCGAAGCTCGCCAGGAAAGCGAGTGGAAAGCCGCCCGATGAGCCGGTCGTCACGATCACGCGCTCGGGTGACACCTCTGTCTTGTAGACCTCGCGATAGTGCCGGGCGATGCGCTCGCGCAGCGCTGGAATGCCCAAGGCGGCGACATAGCCGATGCGGTCGCTGTCGAGGGCGGCGTGCGCGGCGGCAAGCGCTCCCTTGGGCGCCGGCGTGCTGGGCTGGCCGACTTCCAGATGGATGACGGTGTCTCCTGCCGCTTCTTTTTCGGCAGCGGCCGCCATGACATCCATGACGATGAACGGATCGACCGCCCCGCCGCGGCGCGAGAGCTTGCCTGACATGGCTCGTCAGCGGGCGATCAGCGCCAATCCGGCGCCGGCTGGATCGATGGCGCTGCGGCAGCTCGAGCCGCTGCCGCGCAGTCCGGACGGACAGGCGATCGCGTTGACCCAGCCACCCTGGCCGCGACGCGACGCCAGCACGCTCGTCAGCGGCTGGTCACGGTCGATGGTGCCGTAGGCGACATAACCGGTCGCCTGTGCCGCCGTTGCCGCGCCGCCGCCAGCGCCGACAAAGGCGAACTCGCCGTTGCCAGGGTTGGCGATGATCACCGGGCTGACCGAGCCGGCTTGCGGTGATGGCACGCCCAGCAGCACACCGACGCCGGGCACGACAGCGCGCGCGCCAAAGGTCTGGCCCATCGACAGGGCACAGGCCGCGGCACCCGCCTTGCCGTCGACAGCAGCGAGGCCCGCGAAGCCGCCGGAATCAGCAGGCGTCGGTCCACTCGGCGCCTGCCCCTTGAAGCCGGCCAGTGCCGAGGCGCCAGCGGCCGGCGCCGGCGCGACATAGACTCGCCGTCGCATGCCATAGCTCTCCATCATTGGTGCGCCGGCCTGCGGCACCGCAGCTCGCAACGCTTCCACGGTCAGGGCGCCGCCCAGCTGCTCGGACATCGTGCGCGCCGTCTGACCCTGGAAGAAGTCGGCGCCGCCGCGCTGGCGGATCGCGCCCAGGGTGGCGGCAAGCTCGGGCTGGGTCAGCGTACTGCCTTCCGCCAATGCACCGCCACCAAAGGCGCGACCGCCTAGCATCGCGCCACTGGTCTGCAGATCGCGCGCAAGAGCACGCGATACCGGCACGCCGAACCGCGCCAGCCGCTCGGCCGGCGCAACTGTCGCCTCCCAGCGCAGCGAGCCGTGACGGACATGCATCAGCGTGATGGCGCGCACACCCGATGGCACGATGAAGGGTTGGCCGCCGACCGTGCCCGGTGCGGCGATCGGCGGAAAGACGAAGGCTTCAGCGGCCTTGGTCTTGTCGTTGTGGACAATGCAGGCGCCCGAGGCGCCCAGACTTGCGGCCGACGGCAGGGTGACGGCCATGGCGAAATACATAGCGACCGCCGCATCGGCCGCGTTGCCGCCGGCCAACAGGATATCGCGGCCGATCTCGGCGGCGCGACTTTCATCGGCGGCGACGGCGGAGAAGGCGGACCCGCTGCTCTCGGCAACGACGCGGGAAAGGCCAGCCCCGTACGGCGACAGGCCGGCGGGATTGGCGGCCTGGGCGGCGCGTTCGGTTTCAATGTCTGTCTCACTTCTGCCACAAGCTGCCAGCAAGAACAGGCCCGCCAGCGCCAGGGCGCGCCGCACCGGGGCGGTGTGCGATTGACGCGGCCGCCCAGCGTTCATAGCCTGCCCAGAGACCGTGCCGCCCGTGTTCAAACGCATCATCACCCTCTTCTCTCTAACGCTGTTCGCGCTGGCGCCGCTTGGTGCCGCGCGCGCGCAGCAAGGTCAACGACTCAATCTCATCCGCGACGCCGAGATCGAGAACACCATCCGCTCGCTCACCGTGCCGATCTGGCGGGCGGCCGGCCTCGATCCCAACGGCATCGAGATCATGATCGTCCAGGACAACTCGCTCAATGCTTTCGTGGCGGGTGGCCAGCGCATCTTCATCAACACCGGCCTGATCATGCGGACCGAGACGCCCAACCAGCTGATCGGCGTCATGGCGCATGAAAGCGGCCATATCGCCGGCGGGCATCTGGTGCGCATGCAGGAGGAGATGCGCAATCTCTCGACGCTGCAGATCCTCGAGGCAATCCTGGGTGCCGGCGCCATGGCGGGAGGGGCGATGTCGGGCAGCGGCATGGGCCGCGGCGGCGGCGGATCGGCCGGCGGCGCGGGCGGGCCCCGGGCGCCGGGCTCGCTGATGTCGTTCCTGCACTACACCCAGACCCAGGAAAGCGCCGCCGACCAGGCGGCCATGAGCTATCTGCAGCGCACCGGCCAGTCGCCCAAGGGCACCATCGACTTCCTGAAGATCCTGCAGAAAGAGGAGCGCCTGCAGATCAGCCGGCGCGATCCCTACCTGACGACCCATCCGCTGACGCCCGAGCGCATCAACGCCTTCGAGCAGGCGGCGGCGCAGTCGCCCTACGTCAACACGCCGGACACACAGCAGAACCTCAACATGCATCACCGCATGGTGGCCAAGCTGATGGGCTTCGTCACGCCCGAGGCCGCGCTCGCGCGCTTCGCCGAGGCCGACCGCTCGGTGCCGGCGCGCTATGCCCGCGCCATCGCCTGGTACCGCAAGGGCGCGCTGGGTTCCGCCCTGCTCGGCATCGACGGGCTGATCAAGGAATATCCGAACGACCCCTACTTCCACGAAGTGCGCGGCCAGATGCTGTACGACAACGGCCGCGCCGCCGAGGGCGTCCCGTCCTACCGCAAGGCCGCCCAGCTCCTGCCGAGCTCGGGCCTGATCAAGATCGACCTCGCGCGCGCCCTGCTGGCCACCAACAACACCGACAACGACCGCGAGGCGGTGCGCAACCTCGAGCTCGCCGCGCAACAGGAGCCCGGCAGCTTCGACCTGTGGCGCATGATGGCCGAAGGCTATTCCAAGCTGAACAACCCCGGCATGACCTCGCTGGCGCGCGCCGAGATGGCGGCGCTGCGCGGCAATAAATCCGAGGCGGCGACCCATGCCGACGCCGCCAGCCGGCAGCTGCAGGCCGGCACGCCGGCCTGGCAGCGCGCCCAGGACCTCAAGGCCTATATCAACACGCGGCCCAAAGGAGGCCGTTAATAGGGTAAGATATCCGTGAAACGACCCAACCTTACCCTGAGGAGCACCGTGCGCTCCTCAGGGTGAGGTCTATCCTGTTTTTGGAGACTGTCATGCGTTGGCTCCTTCTCACTGTCTGCGGCGGCCTGGTGCTTGCCGGCGCCGTCGTCGCCGCCACGGCGACGTCGCCACGCCGTCTCGCCGCCGCCGCGCCCGCCGCTTCGTCCATGCCGCTCACGGCCGATCAGGCCGAGCTTGGCAAGTCCATCCGCGCCTATCTGATGGCCAATCCCGAGGTCCTGGTCGACGCCATGCAGGAACTCGAGCGCAAGCAGGACAGCCAGCGCGACGCCGTGGCCCAGAAGGGCGTGACCGAGAACCAGGCCGAGCTCTATCGCGATCCCGACAGCCCGATCGGCGGCAATCCCAACGGCGATGTCGTCATCGTCGAGTTCAACGACTACCAGTGCCCCTACTGCAAGCGCGCCTACCAGGCGGTGAAGCAGGCGGCGGGCGCCGACGGCAAGGTGAAGATCATCTACAAGGACATCCCGATCCTGGGCGAAGCCTCGAAGATCGCGGCCCTTGCCGCGTTGGCGTCGGCCAAGCAGGGCAAGCACCAGCCGATGCACAACGCGATGATGGAATTCACCGGCAAGCTCGACCGCGACAAGATCCTCGAGATCGCGGTCGGAGTCGGCATCGATCGCGCCCAGCTCGAGAAGGACATGGAAGACCCCAAGATCAAGGCGATCATCGACCGCAACATGGCGCTGGCAAGCGCGCTCGGCGTGCGCGGCACGCCCGCCTTCGTGATCGGCAAGCAGTTCGTGCCGGGCGCCGTCGATGCGGCCGCGCTGAAGCAGCTCATCGCCGATGCCCGCAAGAGCCAGGGGTGATCTTTGCTGGGAGCGCGCCACTCCGTGGCGCATCTTTGTGGATCACACATCCCATGAGCGCCACGGAGTGGCGCGCTCCCAGCAATGAGCTTCGCTACTTTTGCAGCGTCGCCTTCAGCCCCAGAACGCTGACCAGGTCGGCGCTGGGGTTCAGCAGGTAGTCCAGCCGATCGAAGCCGACCGGCGGGTCGGGCTTGGCCTCGACGACGAGCGTGCCGCCCTGCTCGACGAAGCGCGCAACCGTGTCGAGGAGCTGGGTCATCGACTGGGAAATCAGCACTCCGGACGGCTGATAGCGACGCACCTCGCGCGCCCAGTTGGCGCGCAGCGTCGCGACCGGCTGGCCGGTCATGGTGGCGAAGGCGCGCAGGCCGCGCTCCAGCAGGCTCTTGTCGGCCAACACCAGCCGGGCCGAGCCGAGAGCCGCCGTCGAATCCTGCAACGCCAGCAGGTCGCTCTCGTCGAGGGCGTTCCAGAAGATCGCATCGGCATTGACGACGCGCGCCGCGAGCTCGATCTCGCCCAGACCCGGGCTGACCAGCGCGCAGCGATCGATCGTCAGCTCGCCCTTGGCCTGGTCTTCCGTGCCATGGCAGTCGAAATCGGCCTTCACTTCCTTGATGCCCATCGACTGCAGGGCCATGCGCAACGACAGGCCTTCGAGGCCGCGCAACGCCGGCGCCAGCACGAAGCCCTCAACCAGCGTGCGCGTGCGGCTCACCTTGTCCCTGACCTGGGTCGTCTGGAAGCTGACTCCGGCCAGCGAGATGCCGTAGCGCTTGAACAGCTCGCCGCCGAAACCCGTGGCGCTGGCCGTTTCGACATGGATGCGGCCGGACGGCGCGCCGGGGAACCATTTGTCGGACGACATGGCCGCGATCGTGCGGCCGAGGTCGATCTTGGTGGCCTTGGTCTCGGCGATGCTGAGCTGGGCGGCCTGTCCTTCCGCCGCGGCGGCGTCCATGCCGGCCATCGCCAGCGCAGCGATGCGGCCGCGCTCGTAGCCCTCCAGCACGACCGACGCCAGGCCGATCGTCTCGGTGGTTCCCGGCAGGGTGATGCGGGTGTTGCGTTGCTCGAGGCGGCGCACGGTCAGCGCGCCCATGGCCCGCGCCGTGAGCACCGCGAAGCGGAACATCCCGTCGTAGGCCGCGTCGTAGCGCGCGAGGTCCAAGCCCTCGATCAGCAGCGCGTCCATGCTCCATCGGCCGCCGGTGGCCTTGTCGGCCATAGCCACGTTCTCGAGCTCGACGCGGTCGGCGCTCAGCGGATCGCCCCAGCGGAAGCCTGCCAACGGCGTGCGGCCGGCCAGCAGCTCGCCGATCGGCCAGGCCAGGCCCGACGCCTCCCAGCGTCCGACGTTCAGCTCCTCCGCGGCGCCCTTGGATTTCAGGTTCAAAAGCGTGACGCGCCGGGCGAGCAGGCTCACGCTCACCTCGTCGACCTTGGCCGTGCCCCCGCGCTCGATCTCGCTCTTGATGCTTGCCGCGGCGTGCCGCTCGATCACCGGCACGGCGGCGACCGCCGCGCCGGCGAGAACGACAACAGCTGCCAACGCAATGACGCGTCTTCTCACGGTTCGGCGTCCGGCTGCTTGGACGGCTGGGCGGCGTCGAAGGCGGGATGCCGCATGCAGGCGGCGTGGATGCGCTGGATGGTCGGATAGCGCGCCATGTCGACCTTGAAGCGCGCGGCATTGAAGACCTGCGGCGCCAGGCAGAGATCGGCGAAGGTTGGCGTGTCGCCGTGACTGAAGGCGCCGGTCTTGCGGTCCTTGGCGATGGTGGCCTCGTAGGCCTCGAAGCCGGTCTCGATCCAATGGCGCGACCAGGCGAAGGCGCTCTCCTCGGTCTGGCCGAACTTTTCGCGCAAGTACCCCATGACGCGCAGGTTCTGGATGGGATGGACGTCCGCCGACACGATCAGCGACAGCGCCCGCACCCGGGCGCGGCCGACCGGGTCCTTGGGCAGCAGCGGCGGCTCGGGATGCGTCTCCTCGAGATATTCCAGGATGGCCAGCGACTGGGTCAGCACCTCGCCAGAATCGAGCACCAGGGCCGGCACCAGTTTCTGCGGGTTGAGCGCGACGTAGTCGGGCGCCGCCTGCTCGCCCTTGCGCAGATGGCGCGAGGCATGCTCGACCTTGAGCCCCTTGTAGTTGAGCGCAATGCGCACGCGAAACGCCGCCGACGAGCGAAAATAACCGATGAGCTTCATGACCGCCTCCGCGGTCACCTTAGCACGGCTTACGCCGCC
>DATGZZ010000134.1:0-9882 GCA_035296945.1 Reyranella sp. | reverse complement strand
CGCGTCTTCTTCTCGACCTTCCCGATGTATCGCGGCGCCACCTTCAGGCGGCAGAAGAGCTACATGCGCTCGGAGCGGCTGCGATGAGCTTCTTCTCGGTCGAGAGCCTCTCGATCAACTTCGGCGGCATCAAGGCCGTCGATGGTGTGAGCTTCGACGTCGGCAAGGGCGAGGTCTTCACCATCATCGGCCCCAACGGCGCCGGCAAGACCACGATCTTCAACCTGGTGAGCCGCATCTACCAGCCGACCGGCGGCAAGCTGGTGTTCGACGGCACCGACATCACCAACGTGGCCCCGCACCGCATCGCAGCGCTGGGCATCGCCCGCACCTTCCAGAACATCGAGCTGTTCGAGCATGCGACGCTGCTGCAGAACCTGCTGCTGGCGCGGCATGCCCACAAGAAGTCGAACTTCCTGTCCGAGCTGCTCTTCCTGCCATCGGTGCGGGCGATGGAGCTGGAACATCGCGAGGCCGTCGAGAAGGCGATCGACTTCCTCGATCTGCAGCAATACCGCGACAGCTTCATCGTCAACCTGCCCTACGGCGTGCGCAAGGTGACGGAGCTGGCCCGGGCGCTCTGCACCGATCCCAAGCTGCTGCTGCTCGACGAGCCCTCCTCCGGCCTGAATGTCGAGGAGACCGAGGACATGGCGTTCTGGATCCAGGACATCCGCACCCTGCTCGGCATCACCGTGCTGATGGTTGAGCACGACATGAGCCTGGTCTCGGCGGTGTCCGACCGCGTGCTGGCGCTGAACTACGGCCGGCCGCTCGCCATGGGCACGCCGGGCGAGGTGCAGTCCCATCCCGAAGTCATTCGCGCTTACTTAGGGGGCTGAGGATGATGCAATTCATTTCCCTCCCCCGTCATACGGGGGAGGGTAAGGGAGGGGGAGAACCTCAGTCGAGATCTCTCCTGATTCCAGATCTGAAATTCTCGAAGATCTTTTGTGTGGCCTTCCCCCTCCGCCCCCTTCGGGGGCACCTCCCCCGTATGACGGGGGAGGCAGGCTGGAGACGGGCATGACCGACACCCAACCCGTCCTCAAGGTCGCCAACGTCGAGACCTACTACGGCCCGATCCTGGCGATCCGCGGCGTCTCCTTCGAGGTGCCCAAGGGCGGCATCGTCACCATCCTGGGTGCCAACGGCGCGGGCAAGACCACGGTGCTGAAGACCGTGAGCGGCGTCATGGACCCGCAGAAGGGCAGCGTGCAGTTCGAGGGCCGCGAGATCCGCGGCATGGACCCCGACAAGGTGATGCGACTCGGCATGAGCCACGTGCCGGAGGGCCGCGAGGTCTTCCCGTTCCTGAGCGTGCGCGAGAACCTGCGCATGGGCGCCTATACGCGCAAGGATCCCGACGGCGTCGCCCAGGACCTCGAGACGGTGTTCGGCTACTTCCCGGTGCTGCGCGAGCGCGCCGAGCAGCGCGCCGGCTCGCTGTCGGGCGGCGAGCAGCAGATGCTGGCGATCAGCCGCGCGCTGATGGCGCGGCCCCATCTGATGCTGCTCGACGAGCCGTCGCTGGGTCTGTCGCCCAAGCTCGTGAAGGACATCTTCGAGATCATCGTGCGCATCAACCGCGAGCGCGGCGTCACCATCCTGCTGGTCGAGCAGAACGCCAACATGGCCTTGCAGACCGCCGACTTCGGCTACGTGCTGGAAGTCGGCCGCATCGTCATGGCCGACACCTGCGAGCGGCTGCTGCAGAAGGAAGACATCAAGGAATTCTATCTCGGCATCAAGGAACAGGGCGCGCGCGGCAAGCGGCGCTGGAAGAAACGCAAGACCTGGCGATGACGGAGAGAGCGCGATGACGGGCTCGAACGAGCGGATCGAAGTCGAAGGCTGCGACACGATTCCCAAGCTGTTCTGGCATCAGGTGAAGCAGCGCGGCGAGCGCACGGCCTTCCGCGAGAAGGACCTCGGCATCTGGCGCGCGACCTCGTGGCGCGAGTACGGCGAGCGCGCCAGGGCGGCCGGCATGGGCCTGGTGACGTTCGGCCTGAGCCACGGTCAGGTCGTGTCGGTGCTGGCAGAGACCGTGCCGGAATGGCTCTATGTCGACATGGGCACCACGGCAGTGGGCGGCGTCAGCAACGGCATCTATCCCACCGATTCGGCCAAGCAGGTCGAATACATCCTGAACGACAGCCGCACCCGCTTCCTGTTCGTCGAGAACGAGGAGCAACTCGACAAGTTCCTCGAGATCCGCGAGCGCTGCCCCGACCTGGTCAAGGTCTTCGTCTTCGACATGGAGGGCCTGGCCGACTTCAACGACCCGATGGTCATGGCGTTCGACGAGCTGCTCGAGCTCGGCCGCGCCTACGACAAGGCCAATCCCGACCTGTGGGAGAAGCTGGTCGCGAGCTCGCGGGCCGAGGAGCTGGCGATCCTGGTCTACACCTCCGGCACGACCGGGCCGCCCAAGGGGGCGATGCTGTCGCACCGCAACGTCATCTTCCAGCTCAGCAACGCCGACGCCTTCATCCCGATGGAGAAGGACGGCGAGCAACTCGCCTTCCTGCCGCTCTGCCACGTCGCCGAGCGCACCTTCACGGCCTTCCTGCCGTTGCGCTCGGGCGCCATCGCCAACTTCGCTGAGAGCGTCGAGACAGTGCCGGACAATATCCGGGAAGTGGCCCCCACGACGTTCTTCGCCGTGCCGCGCATCTGGGAGCGCTTCTATTCCGGCATCGCCATCCGCATGAAGGAGGCGACCTGGATCGGTCGCGCCGCCTACAAGTGGGCGATCGGGCTGGGACTCAAGGTGGCCGATGCCGAGCTCGACGGGCGCAGGCCCGGACCCTTCCTGAAGCTCGGCCACGCCATCGCCAACTGGCTGGTGCTCGACAACATCAAGCGCGCCATCGGCCTGCATCGCGTGAAGTTCGCCGGCACCGGTGCCGCGCCGATCGCGCCCGACCTCATCAAGTGGTATCGCGCGCTCGGCGTCGACATGCGCGAGGTCTACGGCCAGACCGAGAACTGTGGCCTCGCGACCGGCATGCCCGACCGCATCAAGCTCGGCACCGTCGGCGTCACCGCGCCGCGCACCGAATCGAAGATCTCGCCCGAGGGCGAGATCCTGCTCAGGGGCCCGCACATCTTCATGGGTTACCTGAACCAGCCCGAGAAGACCGCCGAGACGCTGCGCGACGGCTGGCTGCACACCGGCGACGTCGGCTTCATCGACAACGAGGGCTACCTCAAGATCACCGACCGCATGAAGGACATCATCATCACCGCGGGCGGCAAGAACATCACGCCGTCGGAGATCGAGAACCAGCTGAAATTCTCGCCCTACATCTCCGACGCGGTCGTGATCGGCGACAAGCGCAAGTTCCTGTCGTGCCTGATCATGATCGACTACGACAACGTCGCCAAGCACGCCCAGGACAACAACGTGCCCTTCACCGACTTCGCCTCGCTCTGCCGCACGCGCGAGGTCAACGACCTGATCTGGTCGGAGATCGAGCGGGTGAACCAGGGCTTCGCGCGGGTCGAGACGATCAAGAAATTCCGGATGATCGAGCAGCAGCTCACCGCCGAGGACGACGAGGTGACTCCGACCATGAAGCTCAAGCGCAAGTTCGTGAACGAAAAGTACAAGGGCATGATCGACGGCATGTATGCCGAGGCAGTGTAACTCGCTATAGTGGCAGTCAATCGCAAGGGAGGAAATGCGATGAACAAGTGGATAATCGTCAAGACGGCGGCGATCGCAGCAGCTGCTGCATCGCTCGCCACGGCTGCGTCCGCGCAGACGCGCGGCGTGACGGCGACCGAGGTGACGTTGGGCATGCACACCGACCTGTCGGGTGTGGCCGCGACCTACGGCGTCTCGTCGTCCAACGCGGTCAAGATGCGCTTCGACGAGATCAATGATGGCGCCGGCATCAACGGCCGCAAGATCAAGGTCATCATCGAGGACACGGCCTACCAGGTGCCCAAGGCGGTGCAGGCCTGCAACAAGCTGATCAACCGCGACAAGGTCTTCGCCTTCGTGGCCCCGCTCGGCACGCCGATGAACAACGCCTGCTTCAAGGACCAGTTCGCGGTGGGCGTGCCCAACCTGTTCCCGCTGTCGGCCGCGCGCTCGATGTACGAGCCCTACGAGCGGCTGAAGTTCTACGGTGCTGCCTCCTACGTCGACCAGGTGCGCTCGGGCATCGACTACTTCGTCAAGACGAAGGGCAAGAAGGCCGTGTGCGTGATGTACCAGGACACCGACTTCGGCAAGGAGGTGCTGGAAGGCGCCGAGCAGCAGACCAAGAAGCTCGGCATCAAGGTCGTCGAGACCACGGCGCACAAGCCGACCGACCAGGACTTCACCGCGCCGATCGGCAAGCTGCGCTCGGCCGGCTGCGACCTGATCGTCATGGGCACCATCGTGCGCGACTCGATCGTGCCCTACACGACGGCACGCAAGGGCGGCTGGAACGACGTCGACTTCCTGGGCTCGGCCGCCGTCTACGACCTGGTCGTCGGCGCCGCGCAGGGCATGGAAGGCTTCTACGGCATGGGCCTGACCGAAATGCCCTACGTCGACAGCGGCGTGGCCTCGGTGAAGAAGTTCGTCGAGGACTACAAGAAGAAGTTCAACGTCGATCCCAACATCGGCGCGGTCTACGGCTACGTCGCCGCCGACCTCACCGTCCAGGGCCTGAAGAACGCCGGCAAGGACCTGACGCTCGACAGCTTCATCAAGGGCATGGAGGCGATCAAGGGCTACAAGGACATCTTCAACGGCCCGCAGGTCTCCTTCGGCCCGAACATCCGCCAGGGCGCCAACTCGTCGTTCCTGGCGCAGGTCAAGGGCGGCAAGTGGGTCCGCGTGACCGAGCCGCTGAGCTTCTGATCGCCTGAAGCGACGGCAACAGAAAGCCCGGGTGGGTGACTACCCGGGTTTTTCTTTTGGAGCGTGCCCCAGATCAGCCGGTCGGCGGCGGCGGCACCGTGATCTTGTTGTCGCGCAGCTTCTCTTGCAGCACCGGGATGCCGGCGGCGTAGTTGCCGTCCTGGCAGTTGGCGATGGCGACGCGGGCGTCGAGGTCGGCGGACGCGCCGCCGCGGAAGTTGCCGCCGAGATAGCCGCCGACCGAGCCGACATATTCGGCGTAGGTCTGGCCGAGCTTGGAGCAGTAGGCGGCGCCCTGGGCCGGCGTCATGCCCGGCGGAAGTGCGGCCGGCTGCGCGCCCGAGCCCGCCATGCCGCCGCCCTGCCCTGTCTGGGTGCAGGCGCCCGCAAGCAGCACCAGCGCGATCCCAACAAATCCCCCGAGCTTCGCCATGCGATCCTCCGTTCGCCGCCGAGGCTACTGCAGATGCGTGCGGCCCGCTATGGTCGCATCCGCATGAGCGGGGAACTTTCAGGACAGGTGGCGATCGTCACCGGCGGCGCGTCGGGCATCGGCGCGGCCTCGGCCGCGTTGCTGGCGGAGGCCGGCGCCGCGGTGGTCGTGGCCGACCTGAAGGCGGCGACGGACGGCCCGCCGGACAAGGGCGGCCGCTTCGTGCAGCACGACGTGACCGCCGAGGCCTCCTGGCAGGCGCTGCTGGCCGACGTGCTGAAGCGCGAGGGCCGGCTCGACATCATGATCAACAACGCCGGCATCTCGGGCGGCGCCGGCAGCGTCGAGAGCACCGACGTCGAAACCTGGCAGCGCGTGCAGGCGGTCAATTCCGAGGGCGTGTTCCTGGGCTGCAAGTACGCCATCCAGGGCATGAAGCAGACCGGGCCGGGCAAGCCCAAATCCAAGGGCTCGATCGTCAACATCTCGTCGGTCGCGGGCCTGCAGGCCGGCGCCGGCGCGCTCGCCTACACGGCGAGCAAGGGCGCGGTCCGGCTCCTGAGCAAGAGCGTGGCGCTCTATTGCGCCGAGCAGAAGTACGACATCCGCTGCAACTCCGTGCATCCCGGCGGCGTCGACACGCCGATCTTCGATCTGCTGTGGCAGATGGTCGGCCGCGAACAGGGCAAGGCATTCCTCGACGCCCGCCATCCGATCGGCCACATGGCCGAGCCGCGCGAGCTGGGCGAGGTCGTGCTGTGGCTCGCCTCCGACCGCTCGAGCTTCATGACTGGCGCGGAGATCGCGGCCGACGGCGCGCTCACCGCAGGCTTGATGAGGAGGCAGCCCTTTGTCGCGCCTTGAGAACAAGGTCGTGTTGATAAGCGGCGGCGCCTCGGGCATTGGCGCGGCGACCGCGCGGCTGGTCGTGCGCGAGGGCGGCAAGGCCGTGCTGGCCGACCGCGACGAGCCCAAGGGCCGCGCGCTCGCCGGCGAGCTCGGCGATGCCACACTCTTCGTGCCGCTCGACGTCACCGACGAGGCGGCCTGGAACAAGGCCGTTGCGGCAACGGTCGACAAGTTCGGCGGCCTGCACGGTCTCCTGAACGCGGCGGGCGTGGGCGTGCGCAACTCGATCGAGGACTGCACACTCGCCGAATACCGCCGCGTCAACGACGTCAACGGGCTGGGCACCTTCCTCGGCTGCAAGGCCGCGGTCCCGGCGATGAAGAAGGCGGGCGGCGGCTCGATCGTCAACATCTCCTCGGTGCTCGGCCTGCGCGGCGCCTCCTATGCGATGGCCTACTGCGCCAGCAAGGGCGCGGTGCGGCTCTTGACCAAGCACGTGGCGCTGCACTGCGCGCAGATGAAATACAACATCCGCTGCAACTCGGTGCATCCAGGCTACATCGACACGCCGATGATCGCGCCCAGGCTCGACCAGCCGATCGGCAACATGAGCGGCCGCCAGTGGCTCGAGGAGCTGCATCCGCTGGGCCGCCTCGGCCGTCCCGAAGAGGTCGCCGCCATGATCCTGTTCCTGCTGTCGGACGAGAGCTCTTTCTCGACCGGCTCGGAATTCGTCTGCGACGGCGGGCTCACGGCCTAACGCATCCCGGTGATCGAGGCGCTGACCGCGCGCGGGTCGCGCTTGGGCCAGCGGCCGGCCTCGACCTGGACGATGAAGTCGCCGACCAGGCGGTTGAACTGGTCGGGATCCTCGATGTTGATGGTGTGGCCGCAGTTCGGCATCACCGCCAGCGCCGCCGACGGGATCTCGCGCTTCAGCAGCAGCGAGGGCGCGAGGCAGGGCCAGTCCTCGTCGCCGGTCAGGACCAGGGTCGGGATGGTGAGCGCGCGCATCTTGTCCAGAAGGTCGTAGAGCGAGGGGCGCTGGCCCTGCACGCCGATCTGGGTGTTGGCCGCGCCCAGCGCCGAGTGCTCGGCCAGTTCCTTCTTGAACTGGGCGAAGCCGCGCGGGTCCTTGTTCTCGAACTGCACCCGCGTGGGGCCATAGGCGTACTTCTCGGCGAACTTGGCCATGCCCTCGTCCTTGAGGGTCTTGGCGACGATCTCGACCTCGGCACGGAACTTGGCCTGCTGGTCCTTCTCCGCGCCGTAGCCGCAGCCGGCAACGACCAGCGACAGCGCGCGTTGGGGATGGCGGAAGCCGAAATGCAGCGTGGCGAAGCCGCCCATCGACAGGCCGACGACATGCGCCTTGTCGATCTTGAGATGGTCCATGACCGCGGCGATGTCGTCGGTGGCGCGGTTCTGGGAGTAGCTTTCGGCTTTCTCCGGCACGTCGGACGGCGGGTAACCGCGCGCGCTGAAGGTGATGCAGCGGTAGCGCTGGCCGAAGTGGCGCATCTGCGGCTCCCACGAGCGGTGGTCGGCCGCGAACTCGTGGACGAACACGATGGGCTGGCCGGCGCCGGTTTCCTCGTACCAGAGCTTCACGCGATCGTCGGTGGTGGCATATGGCATTGTTTTCTCCGGGTCGGCCCTGACTTTAGATCATATGCCGGCGTTGTGAGGGGGTGATAGGTTTGACCCCATGAGCGAGATCGGAACCGGCCTGCAGAACGCCACGGGCATCCGCGAGGGCATAGCCCGCGCCGGCTATGCCTTCGTCGAAGCCTCGGACATGCGCAATGCGCTGGCCCGCTTCGGCACCCTGGCCGACTGGCCGGCCTTCGCCGGGAGCTGGGAAGATCTCGAGGTCGACACCTACATGGCCGACGGCGGCCGCTACCGGCGCCGGCGCTTCGGCGTGTGGGCCGCCGGCCGCCAGGGCCCGGTCCTGCGCGGGCCGCACCAGCCGCACTACCAGACGCTCGACTACAACCATCTGAACGGCGGCATCGAGCGCTGGTTCAAGCCGATCGCCGACGAAATCGGCGACGGTGCGAGCATGCGCACCATCCTGGAATACTGCCGCGCCCTGTTCGGTCGCCTCGCGCCCGAGACCACGCGCTGGCACGTCGAGGCCCACCAGTTCCGCATCGAGGCGCGCCAGGGCGAGCATGGCAAACCCACGCCCGAGGGCATGCATCGCGACGGTGTCGACTACGTGCTGGTGCTGCTGGTCAACCGCCGCAACATCCAGAGCGGCACCACGACGGTGCACGACCTCGACAAGCGCACCTTGGGCAGCTTCACCCTCACCGATCCTCTCGACTCCGCCCTGGTCGACGATGCGCGCTGCTATCACGGCGTCACCCCGGTCGAGCCCGAGAACCCGGCCCAGCCCGCGTACCGCGATGTGCTGGTGGTGACGTTCAGGAAGACGGCCTGATCTTCCTGTCCCTCCCCCGTCATACGGGGGAGGGTACGGGAGGGGGCAGGCCCCAGAGACAATGTCGACAAGACCATGATCGGAAATGGGTGGAATCTCGACTGAGGCTTTCCCCCTCCCTACCCTCCCCCGTAAGACGGGGGAGGAGATGAGAGGGCCATCCGCGCCGTGGTGCAGCTCACGGCGAAGATGGGGATCGGCTGGCAGAAATCGATCGTGCCCTTGGCGCCCCTGGCCGCCGCCGCGGCGGCGATAAAGGTGCGGATCTCGAAGCCGCCCTGCCCGCCGTTCCTGTAGATCTCGGCATCGGTGTAGGAGAGCAGCGCGTCGCGGTCGTTGGCCGCCCAGCGCGCGAGGAATTCGCGGTCCCAGGCCTCGTTGATCTTTCCCGAGTCAGGCGTTGCCGGCCAGTGCGAGATGCCGCCGGTCGCCACCAGCGCCAGGCGCTCGGGCACCGCATCGGCCGCCGACCTCAGCGCTTCACCGAACGCCCAAGCGCGCTTCAGCGGCGTGAGCGGCGGGCCCTGGCAGTTGATGTTGGCGGGCACTACGGCCAAGTCGTAGTCCGGCGTCAGGAAGTGCAATGGCACGGAGATGCCATGGTCGAACTTCCATTCCTCGGCATAGGCCACGTCGACCGTCTGCATCACGCCTTCGATCAGCTTTCGGGACAGCGCCTTGTTGCCCGGCACCTTCGTCCGCTTGATGCACAGGAAGGCCTCGTCCTCGATCGGGCCCTCGTAGGAATCGGCCATGCCCATGGCGAAGGCCGGCATGTTGTTCATGAAGAAGTTGGCGAAGTGCTCGGCCGCCACCACGATCAGCGCATCGGGCCGCGTCGCGCGGATGTCGTCGCCCATGCGGTGCAATGCACCCTCCAGCGCCTGGCGGCTCTTTGTGTCGGCGCGCTCGGCGCGGGCGGTGATGCCCGGGGCGTGGCTGCAGGCGCCGCAATAGACCAGAGGCATCAGTGCTTCTCCCGTTCGCGCTTCAGGCGGGCGTCGTGCGCGTCGACACCCTCGTAGCCGGTCGCGGCATAGACGCCCTCGCGCACCGGACCGTGCTTCACCAGTCCCTGGCGCATGGCGTCGAGATAGGCGTTCCACTCGAACTTGTGCAACGCCGCGAAGTGCATCAGGAGCTGCCCGTTCACGCCCAGCACGTAGAGCAGGCCGACGTCCGGTTCCGTGAGCGCCCGCCTCTCCTCGTCCGTCAGCTCGTACTCGGACAACACCGCATCGCGCTCGTTTTCATAGCGCTCGCGCGTGCGCGGATCGCGGTTCA
>DATGZZ010000133.1:0-6155 GCA_035296945.1 Reyranella sp. | reverse complement strand
GAAGTCCGACATCGCGGCGCAGCCATTGGGGTAGGGAAGTGCACGTCCTCAGCCGACTGGCTCATTGCCATTCCTCCTACATGCGCCTCTCCCCCGCTAGGGGGAGAGGCGGGGAGAGGGGGCATGAGTAGGAAGTCGGAGAGAGCACGTGAGCTACGACACGATCCCAGCCGCGCCGAGCGCCTGTGCTGGGAATTGATCCGGGCTCATCGCATGGAAGGCATTAAATTCCGCCGCCAGCATCCCATTGGCCCTTACTTTGCCGACTTCGCCTGTGCCTCGAAAGGACTGGTCATCGAGATCGACGGCGATCATCACGCAGACCAAGTGGAAGCAGATGCTCGGCGCACAGCGGTGATGGAGAGGCTGGGTTGGAAGGTCGTCCGCTTCGGAGCAAATGAAGTTGTCCAAAATCCCGAGGGCACTTGGGCTGCCATTCAACTACTGATCAGCGAGCATGCGTCACCCCCTCTCATAACCTCTCCCCCTAGCGGGGGAGAGGAACATGAGGGGCGCATACATGAGGGTGGCGTAAGCTCCGAGGGCGCGAGGCGATGATGGACGCGCTCTCCGAATCCCCCGCCACACCCGAGCGCCCTCACGGCATGCTCGCCAACAACATCGTGCACTTCGCCCGCACCTTGCGCACCGCCGGCCTGCGCGTCGGTCCGGGCCAGGTGCTGCGCGCCGTCGAGGCGGTCGAGGCGGCCGGGCTGAAGAAGCGCGACGACTTCTACTGGACGCTGCACTCGGTGTTCGTGAATCGCCGCGATCAGCGCGAGATCTTCGACCAGGCTTTCCACGTCTATTGGCGCAACCCGCGGCTGCTCGAAAAGATGATGGAGATGCTGCTGCCATCGGTCGGCGTGCCGGCCGATCCCGACGACAAGAAGCAGCTCAGCCGCCGCCTGCAGGAGGCGCTGCAGCCCGGCCGCGGCGAGGCACCCAAGGCGGAGGACGAGCCGCCCGAGGTCGAGATCGAGGCGACCTTCACCGTCTCCGACCGCGAGGTCCTGCAGCACCGCGACTTCGAGCAGATGTCGCAGGCCGAGATCGACGAGGCGCTGCGCGCCATCTCGCGCCTGCGCCTGCCGGTGCCGCTGCGCCGCACGCGGCGTTATCAGCCGGCGCGCCGCGGCCCGCGCGTCGACTTCCGCGCCTCGCTGCGCCGCGCGCTCAGGCCCGAAGGCCTGACCGAGCTGCGCAAGCGCGAGCCGCGCAAGCGGCCGCCGCCGCTCGTGATCCTGTGCGACATCTCCGGGTCGATGGCCCGCTACACGCGCATGTTCCTGCATTTCATGCACGCCATCACCAACGACCGCGACCGCGTCTATTGCTTCACCTTCGGCACGCGCCTCAGCAATGTCGGCCGCGCGCTGCGCAACAAGGACGTCGACATCGCCCTGCAGAAGGCGTCGGCCCAGGTCGAGGACTGGTCGGGCGGCACGCGCATCGGCCAGACCTTGCACGAATTCAACAACAAGTGGTCGCGCCGCGTGCTGGGGCAGGGCGCCGTGGTGCTGTTGATCACCGACGGGCTCGACCGCGAGGGGGCGGCAGGGCTGGCCGAGGAGATGGAGCGGCTGCACAAGTCGTGCTCGCGCCTGATCTGGCTGAACCCGCTCTTGCGGTACGGCGCCTACGAGCCCAAATCTCAGGGCAACAAGGCCATGCTGCCCCATGTCGACGAGTTCCGGCCGGTGCATAATCTCGAAAGCCTGGCCGGGCTCATAGCCGCCCTCGGCGCGGCGCCCCTTGGCGCCGACAGGCAATTGGCAAGCTGGCAGACCGAATTGCGCAAGGAGTAGACTCATGAGCGACGCGCTTGATGTCCTCGATCAGGTCGGCAAGTGGAAGGCCTCCGGCAAGGGCGTGGCCATTGCGACCGTGATCACCACCTGGGGTTCCTCGCCGCGTCCGGTCGGCAGCCAGCTCGGCGTCGACGACAGCGGCGCCATGGTGGGATCGGTATCCGGCGGCTGCATCGAAGGTGCGGTCGTGCAGGAGGCGCTGGCCGCGATCAAGGACGGCAAGCCACGGCTGCTCGATTTCGGCGTCAGCGACGAGCAGGCCTGGGACGTGGGCCTGGCCTGCGGCGGCAAGGTCCAGGTCTTCGTCGAGAAGGTGAATTGAGATGAAGGCCCAAACCATCGCCGCTTTGCAGGCTGCCCGCTCCGAGCGTCGCGCCGTTACCCTGGCGACGCGGCTGGGCGACGCCGCCGAGGCGCTCGTCTATCGCGACAAGGCCGAGGGCGCGCTGGCCGCCGACGCGGCGATCGTGGCGGCGGCGCGCCGCGCCATGGAGGTCGGGCGCAGCGAGACCGTCGATGTGGGCGGCGCCAAGATCTTCCTCAATGTCTACGTGCCGCCGGCGCGGCTGATCGTCGTCGGCGCCGTGCACATCGCGCAGTCGCTGGCGCCGATGGCGACCATGCTCGACTTCGACGTCACCGTCGTCGATCCGCGCGGCGCCTGGGCCACGACGAATCGCTTCCCGGGCGTAAAAGTCGTGCAGGAATGGGCCGACGAGGCCTTCGACAAGATGGGCCTCGACGTCTCGACCGCGGTGGTGACGCTCACGCACGATCCCAAGCTCGACGATCCCGCGCTCGAAGCCGCCCTCCGCTCGGACGTCTTCTATGTCGGTGCGCTCGGCAGCAAGCGCACCCACGCCAAGCGCAAGGACCGGCTGCGCGAGGCCGGCATCACCGACGAGCAGTTCGCGCGCATCCACGGCCCGGTCGGACTCAACATCGGCGCCAAGTCGCCGGCCGAGATCGCCGTGTCGATCCTGGGCCAGATCATCGAGGCGCGCGCACGCCGACTGGACGCGCTGGCCGCGCCCAAGGTTGCCGCCGCGTGAGATTCGGCGAGACGCCCATCGACGAGGCCGCCGGCGCCATCCTGGCGCACAGCTGGCGCGCCAATGGCGTCAACTTCGCCAAGGGCCGCGTGCTGTCGGGTGACGATGTCGCCAAGCTGAAGTCGGCCGGCGTGTCGACGGTGGTTGCGGCACGGCTCGATCCCGACGACATCCATGAGGACGAGGCGGCGGCGACGCTCGCCAAGGCGCTGGCGGGCGAGGGGATCGAGGTCACCGCGCCCTTCACCGGGCGCTGCAACCACTTCGCCCGCGAGGCGGGCCTCGCCGTGGTCGATCACGAACGCATCGACGCGCTGAACGAGCTCGACGAATCGGTGACCGTGGCGACCCTGCCGCCGTTCGCGCGGGTCGAACCGCGCCAGATGGTGGCCACCGTCAAGATCATCCCCTATGCCGCCCCGCGCACGGCGCTGGCGCGGGCGCTCGAAGTGGCGAATTCGGCCAACCAGCCGCTGGTCTCCGTGGCGCCATTCAAGGCGATGAAGGCGGGGCTGGTGCAGACCAGGCTTCCCGGCACGCGCGACAAGGTCCTCGACAAGGCGGTCGGCACCACGACCAAGCGGCTGACCTCGCTCGGCAGCGCGCTGGTCGGCGAGCGGCGGGTAACGCACGACGCCCAGGCCATTGCCGGCGCGCTGCAGGAGCTCAGGGGCGAGGGCTGCGACATCTTCCTGATCGCCGGCGCCTCGGCCATCGTCGACCGTCACGACGTCGTGCCGGCGGGCATCGAGGAGGCGGGCGGCGAGGTCATCCATTTCGGCATGCCGGTCGATCCCGGCAACCTGCTGCTGACCGCCAAGCTCGACGGCAAGCCGGTGCTGGGTCTGCCGGGCTGCGCCAAGTCGCCCAAGTACAACGGCTTCGACATGGTGCTGGAGCGCCTGGCCGCCGGCCTGCCGGTCGGCCGCGCCGAGATCGTGCGCATGGGCGCCGGCGGGCTTTTAGCCGAGATCGCCAGCCGCCCGCAGCCGCGCGACGACAGCGAGGGCGAGGAGGCGGGCCCGCAGGCAGCGCCACGCGTGGCCGTGCTGGTGCTCGCCGCCGGCCGCTCGACCCGCATGGGCGGTCCCAACAAGATGCTGGCCGACGCCGAAGGCCAGCCGCTGGTCGTGCACGCCGTGAAGGCGGCACTGGCCTCGCAGGCCGTCGAGGTCGTCGTGGTGCTGGGCCACATGGCGGACGAGGTGAGGGCGGCCATCGAGAAGGCCGTCCCGGCGACGTCGCGGCTGCGCTTCGTGACCAATCCGGATTTCGCCGAAGGGCTCAGCACGTCGGTGCGCACCGGCATCGGCGCGCTGGACAAGGATATCGATGCGGCCGTCGTCCAGCTCGGCGACATGCCGGGTGTCGGCGCGCCGTTGCTCGATCGCCTGATGGCGGCGTTCAGTCCCGTCGAGGGCCGCACGATCTGCGTGCCGACGGTGGGCGGCAAGCGCGGCAATCCCGTGCTGTGGGCGCGCCGGTTCTTCCCCGAGATGATCAAGCTCTCCGGCGATTCGGGGGCCAAGCATCTGATCGGCGAGCATGCCGATCTCGTCTGCGAGGTCGAGATGGCGGGCGAGGCCGCGGTCACCGACATCGACACGCCCGAGGCGCTGGCCGCCTGGCGGGCGCGGAGCAAACCATGAGTTTCGACGTTGCAGCCGTCCGCCGGCAGTTCCCCATCCTGTCGCAGATCATCGACGGCCAGCCGGTCCATTATCTCGACAACGGCGCCTCGGCGCAGACGCCCGAGGCCGTGCTCGACGCGGTGCGCACCTACGAGACCACCAGCCGGGCCAACGTGCTGCGCGGCGTGCATCGCCTGGCCGAGCGCGCCACCGAGGCCTACGAGAACGCTCGCGTCGAGGTCGCGGACTTTCTCAGCGTCGATCCGATGGAGGTCGTCTTCACGGGCGGCTGCACCGCGGCGATCAATCTCGTGGCCTACTCCTACGGCTCGCTGCTGAAGCCGGGCGATCGCATCATCCTGTCGGAGCTGGAACACCATTCCAACATCGTGCCCTGGCAGCTCCTGAGGCAGCGTAGCGGCATCGAGATCGACGTCGTGCCTGTCACCGTCAACGGCCGCATCGACCTCAATGCCTTGCCGCGCCTGCTGAGCCCGCGCACCAAGCTGATCTCGCTCGCCCATGTGTCCAACGTCACCGGCACGTTGGTCGACGTGCGCGCCGTGGTGACCTTGGCCAAAACCGTGGGTGCCAAGGTGATGCTCGACGGCGCGCAGCGCGTGCCGCACGGGCCGCTCGACCTGCCGGCCACGGGCGTCGATTTCTATGCCTTCGCCGGCCACAAGGCCTATGGTCCCAACGGCATTGGCGTCTTGTGGGCCAAGGCCGAGCATCTGGACGCCATGCCGCCGTTCCATGGCGGCGGCTCGATGATCGGCCGCGTCACCTTCGCCGAGACGACCTGGGCGCCGCCGCCGCGCCGGTTCGAGGCCGGCACGCCGCCGATCGGTCCGGCGATCGGCCTGGGGGCCGCCTGCAAGTGGATGCGCGGGCTCGACTGGACGGAAGCGCATGCGCACGAGATGGCGCTGGTCGAGCGGCTGATGGATGGCCTGCAGAAGATCGACGGCGCGACCCTGTTCGGGCCGGCCAGCACGCAGAACCGCTATCCCGTGCTGTCGTTCCTGCTCGAGGGCGTGCATCCACATGACGTCGCGCAGACCCTCGATTCGTTCGGCGTCGCTGTGCGTGCCGGTCATCACTGCTGCCAGCCGTTGATGGACCGCTTCGACCTCGACGGCACGACGCGCGTGTCGATCGCGCCCTACAACGACAATACCGACATCGACGCCCTGCTGACCGGCGTCCAGCACGCCGCCCGTACCCTCCGATGACCGACCAGCTCTACCAGGACCGCATCGTCTCCCTGGCCAAGGCCAAGACCGGGGCGGGCAAGCTTGCCACGCCCACCAAGTCGGCGCGGCGCGACAATCCGCTGTGCGGCGATCGCGTCGTCATCGACGTGACGCTCGACGACGGCGGCAAGATCGCCGAGATCGCCCACCAGGTGCGCGGCTGTCTGCTCTGCCAGGCCTCGGCCTCGGCGCTGGCCTCTGTCGCGGTCGGCCGCAACGCCGCCGGCATCGAGAAGGTGCGGCTCGACGCCGAGCGCGCCATCGGCCGCGAGGAGGGCGAGGCGGCCGAGCCGTTCGCGGCCTTCGCGCCGGTCAGGAGCCACAAGTCGCGACACGAATGCGTGTTGCTGCCGTTCGAGGCGCTGAAGGAGGCGCTGTCCTGATGGAGCGCGGACGCGCCTAAAG
>DATGZZ010000132.1:0-3611 GCA_035296945.1 Reyranella sp. | reverse complement strand
CCGAGCTGCTGCTGCTCGACGAGCCGATGGCCGGCATGAACATCGAGGAGAAGCAGGACATGTGCCGCTTCGTGCTCGACGTGAACGACGAGTTCGGCACCACGATCTGCCTGATCGAGCACGACATGGGCGTGGTCATGGACATTTCCGACCGTGTCGTCGTCCTCGACTACGGCAAGAAGATCGGCGACGGCGTGCCCGACGAGATCAAGGGCAACCAGGCGGTGATCGACGCTTATTTGGGTGTTAGCCACTGATGCGTGCGACGACAGGACCTCAGGCCTCCTCCCCCGTCATACGGGGGAGGATAGAGGAGGGGGAAGGCCAAGGTCGCGATGCGGGCCGGTATGAGGTCATGATTCGGCGAGGCCATCTGTGCGGCTCTCCCCCTCCTGTATCCTCCCCCGAAGACGGGGGAGGACGGAGAAAGCCATGCTAGGCCCCTTCCTCGAAACCCTGCTCGGCGGCCTTCTCACCGGCGTGCTCTATTCGCTGGTGGCGCTGGGCTTCGTGCTGATCTTCAAGGCCTCGGGCGTGTTCAACTTCGCCCAGGGCGCGATGGTGCTGTTCGCCGCGCTGACGCTGGCCCGGCTCACCGGCGAGATCGACGGCCGCGAGGTGCATCTCGCCAACTTCGTGGTCGCCGCGGCGATCCTCGGCACCGCGCTCGCCTTCATCGCCTGGTACGCCTGGCGCGAGTTCGTGGCGCGCGGCGGCGGACCGGCCGAGGGGCGCCGCATGACCATCCTGGCCGCGGTCGGCGCGCTGATCGGCGGCGCCGTCGCCTGGTTCTACGGCAAGGGCTCATGGCCGCTCTGGGTCGCCCTGCCGGCCACGGCGGCGATCATGGGCGTGCTGGCCTATGCCATCGAGCGCCTGGTGCTGCGCCATCTCGTGAACCAGGAAGGCATCATCCTGTTCATGGCGACGCTGGGCATCGCCTACTTCCTCGACGGCTTCGGCCAGACGCTGTGGGGCAGCGACATCTACAAGATCAATCTCGGCCTGCCCAAGGATCCGATCTTCCTGTTCGAGGACGTCTTCCCGGGCGGCCTGCTGGTCGAGCCGGGCGACCTGGTGGCCGCCCTGATCGCGGGCCTGCTGGTCGCGGTGCTGGCGATCTTCTTCCAGAAGACGCGCATCGGCCGCGCCCTGCGGGCCGTCGCCGACGACCATGCGGCGGCCCAGTCGGTCGGCATCCCGCTCAACACCATCTGGCTGATCGTGTGGACGGTGTCGGGCTTGGTGGCGCTCGCCGCCGGCGTGATCTGGGGTTCCAAGCTCGGCGTGCAGTTCTCGATCTCGCTGATCGCGCTGAAGGCGCTGCCGGTGCTGATCCTGGGCGGCTTCACTTCGGTGCCGGGCGCCATCGTCGGCGGCCTGATCATCGGCGCCGGCGAGAAACTCTCGGAAGTCTTTCTGGCGCCGATCCTGGTCAAGCAGTTCGATCTCGCCGGCGGCGGCATCGAGAACTGGTTCGCCTACATGCTGGCCCTGATCTTCCTGCTGTTCCGGCCGCAGGGCCTGTTCGGCGAACGCATCATCGAGCGAGTCTGACCGATGCTTTACCGTGAGGCCGGCCAGTTCAAGACGACCTATGGGGCCGATCAGCAGATCTTCCCGATCCTGCAGGACCGCCTGTTCGTGCTGGCCGTGATCCTGGCGGCCTTCCTGGTCGTGCCGCTGTTTGCCACCCAATATCTCTACACCGAGATCCTGATCCCCTTCCTGATCCTGTCGCTCGCCGCCATCGGGCTCAACATCCTGGTCGGCTATTGCGGTCAGGTATCGCTCGGCACCGGCGGATTCATGGCCGTGGGCGCCTACGCCGCCTACAACCTCTGGCTCCGCGTCCCCGAGCTCAACAATCTGGTGATCGTGTTCCTCTTCGGCGGGCTGATGTCGGCGGCCGTCGGCATCCTGTTCGGCCTGCCGTCGCTTCGCATCAAGGGCTTCTACCTCGCGGTCGCCACCCTGGCTTCGCAGTTCTTCCTCGACTGGCTGTTCGCGCGCGTGAAGTGGCTCACCAACTACACGCCCTCGGGCTCGGTGGCGGTCGGCGAGACCAGCGCCTTCGGCTGGAAGATCGACACGCCGTCCGAGCGCTACCTCTTCATCCTGGCCTTCGTCGTGGTCGCCACCCTGGTGGCCAAGAACCTGGTGCGCGGCCATATCGGCCGCTCGTGGATGGCGATCCGCGACATGGACATCGCCGCCGAGATCATCGGCTTCCAGCCGTTGCGCACCAAGCTCTCGGCCTTTGCCGTCAGCTCCTTCTTCATCGGCATCGCCGGCGCCATGTGGGGCTTCCTGCGGCTGGGCTCGTGGGAGCCGCTCGCCTTCGACATCAACCGCAGCTTCCAGATCCTGTTCATGGTGATCATCGGCGGCCTGGGCTCGCTGCTCGGCAGCTTCCTGGGAGCGGCCTTCATCGTGCTGACGCCGATCCTGCTCAACCAGCTGCCGGGCTGGCTGGGCGTCAGGCTCTCGACCGCCATGATCAGCCATCTCGAATTCATGGTGTTCGGCGCCATGATCGTCTTCTTCCTGATCGTCGAGCCGCACGGGCTGGCGCGGTTGTGGTCGATCGCCAAGGAAAAACTAAGGCTATGGCCGTTTCCGCATTGAGCACCGGCTCATGCTCTCGCTTCATGCTCCTCTCCCCCGCTAGGGGGAGAGGTTGGGTGAGGGGGCATCGACAGCTCGTGCAACCCCCTCACCTAGCCTCTCCCCCTAGCGGGGGAGAGGAACATGATATCGAACGGAGAAGTGATTTCGACGACCCGCAATATGTTCTAGGTTCACAACCAAGGACCGGCCTCAAGGAACGGTCCAACATCTGAGGAGGACACCAATGGGACTTCGCAAGCTAGCGCTGATGGGCGCGGCCGTCGTGGCGGCCGGGATCGCCACAGCAGCCACCGCCCAAGGGCCGAATGAGCAGTTCATTCCCGGCCTGATCTACCGCACCGGCGCCTATGCGCCCAACGGCATCCCGTTCGCCAACGGCGTGGCCGACTACTACACGCTGATCAACGAGCGTGACGGCGGCATCAATGGCGTCAAGATCGCCTACGAGGAATGCGACACCGCCTACGCCACCGACCGCGGCGTCGAATGCTACGAGCGGCTGAAGGGCAAGGGCGCCACGGGCGCGGCGTACGTGCTGCCGCTCAGCACCGGCATCACCTTCGCGCTCACCGAGAAGGCGCCGGTCGACAAGATCCCGATCATCTCGATGGGCTACGGCCGCTCCGAATCGCGCGACGGCAGCGTGTTCGAATGGAACTTCCCGCTGCTCGGCACCTACTGGTCGGCCGCCGACATCATCATGCAGCACATCGCGCTGAAGGAAGGAGGCTTCGAGAAGCTCAAGGGCAAGAAGGTCGTGCTGGTCTATCACGACTCGCCCTACGGCAAGGAGCCGATCGCGCTCCTCGAGCAGCGCGCCAAGCTGCACGGCTTCGAGTTCACGCCGATGCCCGTCACCCATCCCGGCGTCGAGCAGAAGGCGACGTGGCTGCAAATCCGCCAGAACCGGCCGGACTATGTCCTGCTGTGGGGCTGGGGCGTCATGAACTCGACGTCGATCAAGGAAGCGGCTGCGGTCG
>DATGZZ010000131.1:0-6643 GCA_035296945.1 Reyranella sp. | reverse complement strand
CTCGCTCGCCAGCAGCGTCACCCTGGTCGGCGGCAGCCTGAATGCGCTGCTCACGCTCAGCAACGCGGTGTGGTCGGTCGGCCCGACGTTGGCGGCGACGCTGATCGACGGCGGGGCGCTCAGGGCGCAGGTCGAGGGCGCCCGGGCGCGCTACGATTCCCAGGTCGCGCTCTATCGCCAGACCATCCTGGTGGCCTTCCAGCAGGTCGAGGATGCATTGGTGCAGCAGCGCGTGCTCGAGCAGCAGGAGCGCGTGCAGCGCGCCGCCGTCGCCGCCGCCCGCGACGCCGAGCGGCTGTCGCTCAACCAGTATCGCCTGGGCACTGTGCCCTACACGACGGTGGTGCAGACCCAGACCGCGGCCCTGTCGGCCGAGCAGACCCTGCTGTCGATCCGCCTCAATCGGCTCACGGCCAGCGCCAACCTGGTGCTGGCGCTGGGCGGCGGCTGGCGCGACACCGACCTGCCGGCGCCCTACCCGATCGGCGGCCTCAACCAGACGCCGCAACCGCCGATGCCGACACCGCAGAGCCTGGCGCCCGAGAAGCCGTGGTGGCGGTTCTGGTGACAGCTCATTCACCTCCCTTGTCTGACAGGGGAGGGATAGTGTGTGGCCATGGCCGAGCCGGAGATCCGCAAGATCATCCATATCGACATGGACGCCTTCTACGCGTCCGTGGAGCAGCGTGACGATCCCGGGCTGCGCGGCAAGCCCGTGGCCGTCGGCGGCCGCCAGCGCGGCGTCGTCATGGCGGCGTCCTACGAGGCGCGCAAGTTCGGCGTGCGCTCGGCCATGCCATCGGCTACGGCCAAGCGGCTTTGTGCCGAGCTTGTGTTCGTGAAGCCGCGCTTCGACGTCTACAAGGAGGTGTCACGCCAGATTCGCGAGATCTTCCTGGAATACACGCCGCTCGTCGAACCGCTGTCGCTCGACGAGGCCTACCTCGACGTCACCACGAATCTCAAGGACATGCCGCTGGCGAGCGACATCGCCCGCGAGATCCGCGCCCGCATCCTGGAGCAAACCGGCCTCACCGCCTCGGCCGGCATTTCGTACAACAAGTTCTTGGCCAAGCTCGCGTCGGACCATCGCAAGCCCAACGGCCAGACCGTGATCCCACCGGAGAAAGGGGCGGCCTTCGTCGAGGAGCTGCCGGTCGCCAAGTTCCACGGCATCGGCCCCAAGACGGCCGAGAAGATGAATCGGCTGGGCATCCATACCGGTGCCGATCTCAGGAACCAGTCGATGGAGTTCCTGGAAGAGTATTTCGGCAAGGCCGGCACCTGGTACCACGCCATCGCCCGCGGCCAGGACGAGCGCCGGGTGGTGCCCAACCGGCCGCGCAAGTCGGTCGGCTCGGAAACGACATTCATGGAAGATCTCGGCCGGCAGGCCGAGGTCGAGCAGGGCGTCGCCTCGGTGCTCGATGACGTCTGGTCCTACTGCGAGCGCACCGGCGTGCTCGGCCGCACGGTGACGGTGAAGATCAAATACGCCGACTTCCAGATCGTGACCCGCAGCCGCACCTTGAACGAGCCGGTGACGAGCCGCGAAGTGCTGGAGCGCACCAGCGTAGAGCTGGTGCGCTCGATCTTCCCCCTCGAAAAGCGCGTGCGCCTGCTCGGCGTCTCGCTGCACAACCTGGCACCGCGCGGCGAGCCCATCACCGAGCCGCAGATGACGCTGGAGCTCTGAAGGCCCCCTGATCGGGCGCGCAAATGTCAGGCGCGCGAATGGGCGAAGAATACCTTGCTGTCGATCCGCCAGGCGCCGTCCGTCCTGATCAGCACGAAGAAGTCGGTGTAGCGGGTGCCGCGCCAGTTCTCGGCCTCCAGCCGGGCCATCGCCGCGGTGCCCATGTATTCGATGGCGACGACGCGCGTTTTGAGGTCGGCGGCCGGTCCACCTTTCCCGACGGCATCGCAGAATTCCTGCAGCGTCCAGGTGACCGGCTTGCCGCCATAGCTGCCGCTCACGCGCGCGCCCTCGGCGAAGGCAGACCGCAGGAGCCTCGTGTCGCCGTTGCGGGCACCGTCGACATAGCGTTGCAGCGTGGCGGCGATTGCTTCCTGGTTGGCGAAGCTTTCGGTCTCGTCGGCAAGGGTCGTCTGCGGCGGCATTGGCATCTCCGAGGCTTGGGAGCGCCGTTATCCAATGGGCCGGTGCGGCATGTCCTTGCGAAGTGGGGCATCTGGAGACTTGTGGTTTGGCATCGTATGCTTCGGCACACCCATATTGTGAGCAAAGATGCCAAAACAGGACCTGGACGCGATAGACTATCGCATTGTATCGGCCCTTCAGGCCGACGGCCGCCTGAGCAATGTCGAGCTGGCCGAACGCGTAGGGCTATCGCCGTCTCCCTGCTTGCGACGGGTCAACCGCCTGGAGCGCGAGGGCTATATCGAAACCTATCGCGCGATGTTGGGGCGCAAGCGCGTTGGCCTGGGTCTCAGCGTCTTCGTCGGCGTGAAGATCGAAGGTCATGCCGATGAACGGGCCATCGCGTTCGAGGAAGCCGTCGTGGCCTTTCCCGAAGTCATCGCCTGTCACATGATCTCCGGCGAGGCCGACTATCTCCTGGAGATCGTCGTGCCCGATCTCGACCACTATCAGCGTTTCCTGATGCACAAGCTGCTCGGTCTGCCGATCATTCGCGAGGTCCGCAGCAATATTGCCATCCAGACATTGAAGTCCGCGGCGCCCCTGCCTCTCGAGCATCTCTCCCAGGCGAGCTAGACGCCGACGTCGGCGACCATCCTCTTCAGCATCGCGGCATCGGGATAGACACCGAGCCCGGCCTGCACGTTGTCCCGCATATGCTCAGGCTTGCTGGTGCCGGGGATGACGCAGGTCACCGCCGGGTTGGCCAGCACGAACTTCAGCAGCACCTGCGCCCAGCTCGTGCAGCCGATCTCGCCCGCCCAGTCCGGCAGCTTGCGGGATAGAAGCTTGCGCAAGAATCCGCCGCCGCCGAACGGCTGGTTGACGAGCACCGCGATGCCGCGCTCGGCGGCAAGCGGCAGCAGGCGGCGTTCGACGGCGCGGTCGTCGAGTGCGTAGTTCAGCTGCACGAAGTCCCACTTTTCCGCGCGCATCACCGATTCGAGCTCGTCGTGGGCGCTTTGCGTGTAGTGCGTGATGCCGAGGTAGCGGATGCGCTTGTCGGCCTTCCAGGCGCGCAGCGTCGGCAGATGGGCGCGCCAGTCGAGCAGGTTGTGGATCTGCATCAGCTCGACATGGTCGGTCTTGAGCAGCGCCAGCGACCGCGTCATCTGCTCCGTCCCGCTGTCGCGGCCCGACGTCCATACCTTGGTGGCGATGAAGGCCTTGTTGCGCGTGACCCCATCTCGGACGCTGGGGGCGGCCAGAAGGTCGCCGACCACGGCCTCGGCCGCGCCGTACATCGGCGAGGTGTCGATCACCGAGCCGCCGGCCTCGAACAGCACGCCGAGCACCTCGGCAAGCGGCGCGCGCTCCTCGGGGCGGCGGCCGACATCGAAGGTCCGCCAGGTGCCGCAGCCGACGATGGGCAGCATCTCGCCGGAGGAGGGAATCTTGCGCTGGTGCATGCGGGTTCCTGTCTGCGCGCGCGTCCCTCCCGCCGCCAGCACGGTGGCGCCGGCAAGTCCCAGCAGGGCGGAGCGCGTCAAGGTCATGTCATGCCAAGGAGATCTGGAAGGCCTGTCCGGCGGCCCGGACATCGGCGGGACGCCCATTCAGGGTCACGCGCGGCGGCTCGGCAAGTCCCGAGATTGTGAAGGATTTCGCGGCATCGTCGTCCTGCCCGGGTTTCAGCGCATGGCTGATGTCGCAGGCCTTCTCCCACGGGCGGTATTCGACACGCAGCAGTCCGACCTTGCCGTCGGCCCGGAACATGACACCGTCGCGCGCAGTAAGGCTGAAGGCTTGGAGGTCGGGTAGCGGGTTGTAGCCCACCACCGCGCCGCTCACCGGGTCGGCGATCAGGTAGGCCGTGCGGCCGGATTCGGTGACCAGCACGGCGCCCGCCTTCTCGAGCCGTCCGGACGTGCCTTGCTGCGCCCAGCTCGTGTCGCGCTCCAGCCCGGCCGGCAGGTAGGGCCAGGCGCCGTTCAGCCGCCGGTAGGGGATGGCACGCTCCTGGGCGCCCGGATCGATCGGGAAATGATCGATGTTGGACTGGCTGAAATCCGTGGTGAAGCCTGCTTCCATCAGATCGTCGCCGCTGCGATAGGCGACGTCGAGCTGGCGCTTGCCCTCGTTCCACTCCGCCTTGAGCGTGGCTGCATCGATGTGGCGGGCGAAGGCCTCGAAGCTGCCGTGCTGCTGGGCGTCGCCCATCTCCAGCACCAGCCCGCCATAGGTGCGCGCGGTGATCGCCCTGAGGTCGAGGCTTTTAGGAGCGATCGGCTGCTCGCGCCGGAGGTTGAACATCGAGATGGTGAGGGCGGGCGCCACCATCGCGCCGGTCGGTTCGGCCTTGCCCGGGATGCCGGCCGTGATCTCGATCTCGCCGTCGCGGCCGAGATCGGACGCCGGCAACGGCAGGATCGCGAGATAGCTCACGCCGTCATGGACGAGGATGCGCTGGCCGGCCTTCAGGCGGTGCGGGAAGGACTCGATCTTCTTTCCGTCGGCATACAGCGTCCAGGTCCTGGGCTGCGAGAAGTTCCACAGGCCGACGACGGTCGCGAGCCGCGTCACGCCTTCCTCGCCGAGGGTCGCCAAGAGCTTGTCGCGGTTGGTGTGCGGCTTGGCGAAGATGATGGCGCGGTTGCGGCTCTGGAAGGTGAGCGTGAGGCCGGCCGCGGTGGCAATGCCCTCGCGCGTCGTCGTGAGGTCCGGCCCGTTGGCCGCGTAACGCACCGTGAGCGTGCCGAGATCTGCCAGGCGCGTCGCTGTTTTGGCCTCGCGCACCCAGTGGCCCAGGACGTCGACGGTGCGGCCGCGGATGTCGGTGCTGGCGAGCCCATGCCAGGCGCCGAGCCAGGCGCGCCGCCACAGGGGCGGCTTGAAGTTGCCGCGCATGGTCTCGGCCGAGGTCTCCTCGAACGGCACCGGCTTGTCGTCGATCAGGCCCGCCACCCAGTCCGGCGCCCACGGCGAGTGCAGGCCCTGGATCGCCGCGCGGCCGGGCGGGAAGTCGTAGCCCCACACCGGCATGCCGTCGGCCTTCGCGTCCGCCGGCTTGTCGATGTAGTTCGCTGTGCCTTTCCTGGACGATGCGTGGACCGCGCCATAGACGCCGTCCTGCTCGACCAGCACGCCGCTCAGGCGCGCGCGCCCCGACGAGGACACGAAGCGGCGCAGCTTGGGATGATGGACGCTTATAAGCATCTCCATGGTGCGGTCGACCAGGATGCGGCCCATCAGCCGGTCGATCGGCAACGGCGCGTAGTCGGCGAACATCTTCTGCGCGCTGAGCGTGATCGACAGATAGTAGTGGTCGAGCATCTCCTGCGAGGTGCCGTCCAGAAACGCCCAGAAGCGCAGCGGCAGGGTCTCCAGCCCATGGCGGCCGTCGGCCATGGGATAGGCGCCGTCGATCATGGCGCCGCCCAGCAGCGCACCCATGGCGGCGGTGTGGTTGAAGTTCTGGGTGCTGACCGCGAAGTTGTAGCCGTCGCGGAAGAACGAGGCGCGGCCGCGCCAGTCGTGATTGCGCCGCCAGTAGTCGATGGCGTCGCGGCTCTGCGGATGAACGAAGGCGCTGGTCTCGAGGTCGGGCTGCAGCCAGGCCCGCCAGTAATTCTTCACGTGGTCCTGCACCGGCGCGGGCAGCAGGTCGCGGAAGACGTACCAGGTCAGCAGCTCGTCGGCGATTCCCCAGCCCAGCCAGTAGCGCGGCGGCATCGCCAGCACCTCGCGCAGCCGCTCCTGGTAGGCCTTGTAGCCGTCGTCGCCCGCGACGCTGGACCAGTTGCTGACCCGGTCGCCGCCGACCTTGTGCAGTTCGCCGATGCGCGCGAGCTGCCAGTCGGGCCGCCCCTTCAGGTCGGGTGCCAGGGCGCGCGTCGCGCGCTCGACGATCTCTTGTGGCGTGAACATCACCGCGGTCGGCCGCGATCCGTCGGCGGTGAGCAACGCCTTGCGGTCGAGCCGCGCCGGCATGGTGACGGCGACGGTGCCGCCGCCCGTGATCGGCCGGCAGGTCAGCAGCAGGCGCGGATTGGTGAAGCGCAGCCCATGGCCGCCGGTCGGCATCGCCCATTCGTAGGCGTCGCCCTGGCGATAGCGCGAATCGTAGGTCTCGACCTTGCGCAGCAGGAAGCCGCACTGCTCGAGCATCAGCAACCGCGCGCCGGCTTCTCTGGCCAGAACGTCGCTTGCCAACAGGCGGGTGATGTCGAAGCGCGCCTCGCGGACCGACACGGACAGCTCCTGCGGTCCCATCAGGTCGGCCCAGCGATCGCGGTCGAGGTCGGTGGCACCATAGCGCGCCCAGTAGCGCCGGTTGTTGACGCTGGCATTGAAGGTCGGGCCGGTCGCCTTGTCGGCGATCCAGGGCTGGCGCAGCGGCCAGGCGTGAACGTGCCAGGTCGGCGGATTCTCGGTCCACAGCTTCTGCCCCAGCCCTTCACGGCAGGTGTAGCCGGCCGGCAAGATTTCATAGCCGTCGTACTGCAACGACAGCTCCGCCTTGAGCAGGATCTTTCCCTTGCG
>DATGZZ010000130.1:0-8010 GCA_035296945.1 Reyranella sp. | reverse complement strand
GCAGCTTCAGCGCCTCGCCGAGCTGGCGGCCGATGCGATGCACCGGGTTGAGGCAGCTCGACGGGTCCTGGAAGATCATGGCGATGCGCTTGCCGCGCACGCCCTCGAGCCGGCGCGCCGGCGCACCGATCAGTTGCTGGCCCTCCAGACGCACCGAGCCACCGATGCGGGCGCGCGCCGGCAGGAGGCCGAGGGCGGCGAGCCAGGTCACGCTCTTGCCCGAGCCCGATTCGCCCACGATGCCCAGTGCCTCGCCCGGCGCGATCGAAAGATCGACGCCGTCGACGGCGCGCGAACGCCCGTCATTCGCGAAATCGACGGTGAGCGCCGCGATCTCGACCAAGGGAGCGGTCATCGCCACCTCAGTTGGTGGCGAAGTTGACGGTGCGGAACTCCATCGCGAAGGACGGCGAGGCCTTCCAGCGGATGTCCTTGCGCTTGGCGGTGAAGGTCGCGTTCTGGTGCAGCACGGTGTAGGCGGGGTCCTCGCGCTCGCAGATCTCGAGCATGCGCTTGAACATCGCCTTGCGCTTTTGCATGTCGGTCTCGATTTCCATGGCGGCGGAGAGCTTGTTCATCTCCTCGTTGGCCCATTCGCCGACCTGCTGCTGTTGGCCCTGCGGGCCGTGCTGCGCCACGATCGAGGAGATCGGGTCGTTGAAGCCCGCGCTGTTGGACCAGTCGCGCACGGCGCGCTGGCCGTTGCCCTCGAAGATCTGTTGCCAGTTCTCCTTCATCTCGATCGGCACGTTGAGCCCGACCTGGCGCCACATCTCGACCAGCACCTGCGCCGTCGCCACCTGGTTGGTGTAGTAGTTGCTGAGCAGGCGATAGGGGATCGGCTCGCCCTTGTAGTTGGCGTCCTTCAGGAGCTGCCTGGCCTTCGCCGGGTCGTAGGCCGGGACTGTCCAGTTCTCGACGAACATCGGGCCATAGAATTCCCACTGCAGACCGGCCGGCACGCGGGTGCGGTCCGACCACAGCGCCTCGACGATGGCCTTGCGGTCGATGGCATGGGTGAAGGCCTGGCGGATGCGCGGATCGACGAGCCGCGGATGGTTCTTGTCGAACACCGTGAGGCGATGGTTGACGATGGTGCTGCCCAAGACCTCGAACTTGGGGTTCTTCTCGATGCCCGGGATCTGGTCGGGCGGCACGTCGCAGATGAAGTCGAACTGGCCGGCCAGCAGGCCGTTGATGCGGGTCGCCACTTCCGGCACCACCACCAGGCGCACGCTCTTGAGCGGCGGCTGGCCGCCCCAATAGTCCTCGTGCGCGTCCATCATCAGCGACTGGTCGGGCACGAACTCGCGCACCTTGTAGGGGCCGGTCGACACCGGCGCGCGCGACCAGTCCATCCAGCTCTTGGCCTGGTCGTAGGCGCGCCGCGAGACGATGTCGCTGCCCATGCGGCCGATGCGGCCTTCGAGGGTGACGTCGGGCGTGCGGTTGGTGAAGCGCACGGTGTATTTGTCGATTGCCTCGATCTTCTCGAGGGCGGGGAACAGGCGCTTGGCGACGGCGGGCACCTCTGGCGGCAGGGCCTTGCCCTGGACCGAATCGCGGATCAGCACCGAGGTGAACAGCGTCTTGTTCGAGGTGATGTCGTAGTCCGGCCCGAACATGCGCTCGCGGCTGAAGGTGAAGACCACGTCGTCGGCCGTCATCTCGTCGCCGTTGTGGAACTTCACGCCCTTGCGCAGGGTGAATTCGACGGTGCGTTCGTCGATGCGCTTCCAGCTCTCCGCCAGGCCCGGCATCTCCTCGAGCTTGCCCAGCAGGTTCTGGGTGATCAGCCGCTCATAGATGAAGGAGAAGACGCGCTGGCCGACATTCGACTGCTCGCGCAACGGCTCCAGCGAGGCCGAGTTGGCGATCTGCTGCACGGCGATGGTGATGCTGGGGCGGCGGTCGGCCTGGCCGATGGCGATGCGCGGCAGGCCGAGGCTTGCGGCGGCAAGCCCGGTGGTGGCGATCAGACGGCGGCGACGCAGGAACATGGCGCGAACTCCTCGAATGAGGCGGCCACGCTATGCCGGCTGGATGACCAATCGGTTTCGGTCTTGTGACGCTTCTCTTGTGCAGTGCGGGAGATATCCCCTTCGATTTGCATCTCCATCTCATATTCCTCTCCCCCGCTAGGGGGAGAGGCTAGGAGAGGGGGAATCGACGTGCGTTGCCCCCTCTCCCAACCTCTCCCCCTAGCGGGGGAGAGGAGTCTGAAAAGATGAGGAGTCTGAGAAGAGAGGAGTTTGGAAGAGCAAGACGTGCAGAAACGGACATCTATTGTGGCCACGACATACGCTAGAATTGCCCACGACATCGGCAACCGGAGAGAACCAGCATGCCCATGACCAATCGGCTCTACGCCGAGTTCCTCGGTACGGCGTGGCTCGTCCTGGGTGGCTGCGGCAGCGCGGTGCTTGCCGCGGCCTTTCCCCAACTCGGCATCGGCTTTGCCGGCGTGGCGCTGGCCTTCGGCCTCACGGTCGTGACCATGGCCTATGCCGTGGCGCCGGTGTCGGGCGCGCACTTCAATCCGGCGATCACCGTGGGCCTCGCCGTCGGCGGCCGCTTCCCCTGGAGCGACGTCGTTCAATACGTGATCGCCCAGGTGCTGGGCGGTGTTGCAGGTGCGGCCATCCTCTACGTCATCGCCACAGGCAAGGCCGGCGCCGAGATCGGCGGCTTTGCCACCAACGGCTATGGCGAGCTGTCGCCTGGCAAATACGGCCTGCTCGCGGCCGCCGTCTGCGAGGTCGTGATGACCTTCGCTTTCGTCACCGTGATCCTGGGCGTCACCGACAAGCGCGCCGAGGCCTTCGCGCCCGCCGCGCCGCTGGCGATCGGCCTGGCGCTTACCCTCATCCATCTGATCAGCATTCCCGTCACCAACACCTCCGTGAACCCGGCGCGCAGCACGGCGCCGGCCCTGTTTGTCGGTGGCCCGGCGCTGACGCAGCTCTGGCTGTTCTGGGTGGCGCCCCTTGTCGGCGGCGCGATCGCCGGCCTGGCCTACGGGTTGCTCGGCCGCAAAGACTGACGGAAAGGCCGGTTGGCGCTAGGATGGCGGGTCTTCGGGAGGAAGCGGCCATGAACATCGTCCATCGTCTTGCCTGCGTCGCCGTGGCGGCGTTGCTGCCCACGGTCGCATCGGCGCAGTCGGCCAATTTCAGGCTGGCGGCGCTGCCCGGCAACATCCAGGGGTGCATCGCGGCCGATCCGCAGTTCACCCGCGTGCACGTCTTCACTGTGAAGGACGGCGAGGCCGAGATCACCGCAGCCGGCGGCATCCACCTCAAGATGAAACTCACGCGGCCCAACGTGTATGAAGGCGACTACGCGCTCGGCTCGCTGCATCTGCATTACGTCGCCGACCTTGCCGCGGCGCCACCAACCCTCAACGTCAGCGAAAAGAACCTCGGCTGCAAGTGGACGGCCAAGAAGGAATAGGCACGTCCGACCGTCGATGCGCGCGGTGAGATGAACGGGTCGCGCCGCTCCATTCCCTTCCACGTCACGCTCCTGACGTTGATGGCGCTGATCGTGCTGCCGCTGGCCGCTGCCCTGCTGTGGCTGGGCTGGCGCGCCGTCGACCAGCTCGAGGATCGCAGCGTGGGCCATCGCATGGCCGCCCTGGACAGCGCCGTCGAGGGCTTCCTGATGTCGGGCCTGCGCGTCGTCGTGGCGGTCGGCAGCACGCTCGCCGAGACACAGGCCTTTGCGCCCGGCAGCACCGTCGCCGACGAGGAGCGGCTGCGCCAGTTCGCCGTGATCATCGGACGCCATCCCGCCATGGCCGCGATCTATGTCGGCTACGAGGACGGGCGCTTCCTCTATGTCGGCCAGACCGACACGCTGTCGATCAGCCAGCGCCTGGAGTTCGACGCGCCGGATGCGCCGTCGCTGCTGATGCGCTCGGTCGCAGCCGGCGAGGGCATGCGCCGCGAGAGCTGGTGGTTCCAGTTGGCCGACGGCAGCCACACGCCGGTCCAGACGCGCATGGTGGACTTCGACCCGCGCACCCGGCCCTGGTACGTCCAGGCGGTTCATGCCAAGGGCGCCGTGCTGACCGAGCCCTACCGTTTTGCCCAGGCCAAGGTCGTCGGCGTGTCGGCCGGCATGCCGCTCAGGCAGGGCGGCGTGATCGGCTTCGATTTCACCTTGGATACTTTGTCGCGCCTGATCGGCGATTATCGCTTCACGGCCAACTCCATCATCATGGTGGCGAGCGACACCGGCACCGTCTTCATGGAATCGGAAGCCTGCCGGCTCGACGGCGGGACATGCCTGCCGGGCGAGGACGACGTGCGCGCGGCGATGCGCACCGCCATTTCCCGGGCGGTCGGCAGCGGCGAGCGCATCGAGCGCGACGTTTCCCTGGGCGGACGCGACTATCGATTGCTGGTGCACCAGATGCCGCCGGCCCTCGGCCGCCGCTACCTGGTCGCCGCCGCCGTGCCGATCGTCGAGCTGTCGGTCGATTCACAGACCCTGCTGCAACGGGCCGGGCTTGCCGCGGCAGTCGCCGTGGCCTTGGCCATCCTCGGCGTGCTGTTCGCCTCCGTCGTGCTGTCGAGGTCGATCTCGCGCATTGCCGCCAAGACCGAGCGCATCCGCGACCTCGATTTCTCCGACCGCACGCGCGTCCACAGCCGCATCAGCGAGGTCGAGCGGCTGTCCGATTCGGTCGAGCGCATGCGCGAGGGGCTGGAAGTGTTCGGTCGCTATGTATCCAAGAACCTCGTGCACCAGATCATGCGCTCGCCCGAGACCGCCGGCGTCGGCGGCCGGCGGCGCGAGATCACGGTGATGTTCACCGACATCGAAGGCTTCTCGCGGATCGCCGAGACCCTGGAGCCCGAGCTGCTGACCAGCCGGCTGTCGCGCTACTTCGATGCGCTGGGATCGGCGATCCTGGTCAACCATGGCACCATCGACAAATACATCGGCGACAGCATCATGGCGTTCTGGAACGCGCCGGAGCCCGATCCCGACCACATCGTCAACGCCTGCCGCGCGGCCCTGCAGGCCGCGGCCGCCGGTCGGCTGCTTTCCGAGAAATGGCGCCAGCTCGGCCGGCCGGGCTTTCGCACGCGCTTTGGCCTGCACACCGGCCCGGCAGTGGTCGGCAATGTCGGCGCGCGCGAGCACATCAACTACACGCTGGTCGGTGCGGTCGCGAACCAGGCGTCGCGGATGGAAGGCCTGAACAAGATGTATCACACCGAGATCCTGGCCACTGGCGAGGTCGCGCGCGCTGCGGCCGACTACTTCGTATGGCGTCAGATCGATCGCATCGTGGCCGCCGGCACGACGGAGGAGCACGATATCCACGAGCCGATGGGCGAGGTCGATGCCGCTGGCCAGCATGTCGAGTTCCTTGCCCAGTGGCGGGTCGGCCGCGAAGCCTACAGCGCCGGCCGCTTCGAGGCGGCGCTCGCTGCATTTCGCGCCGCCGCCATCCTCAGGCCCGACGATGGGCCGTGCCGCGTCTTCATCGCGCGCTGCCTGGATTTCCTGCGCGACGGGCCGCCCGAGGGCTGGAACGGCACCTGGCATTTCGACAGCAAGTGACCCTGCGTCGCCAGATCAATGGACCGTGTTGTGCGAAGTCGTTAAAATCGATGGCGCAGCATTCAGTCCGGCCCACTGAAGCTGGAGGGGGGATCGATTGTCCGTGGCCGGTACGCGCGTGTTCATCGTCGAGGACGAGGCGCTGATCCTGTTCAATCTCCAGGACATGCTGGAGGAGCTGGGCTGCGTCGTCGTGGCGAGCGCCGCGCGCATCCACGACGCACTGGCCAAGGCCGGCTCGCAGTCCTTTGACGCGGCGATCCTCGACGTCAACGTCGCCGGCGAACGCATCGATCCGGTCGCCGACCTGTTGGCGAACCGCGGCATCCCGTTCTTCTTCGTGACCGGCTACGGCCGGCAGTCGATGCCCGCCGCCCATCGCCAGCGCCTCGCCGTTTCCAAGCCCTACCAGACGGACGACTTGCGCACGGCACTGGGCGCTGTCCTGGCGGAATGACGGCGATGGCTGGAAGAAAGGCCCACTCTGCCGCGGCCCATCTCATCGTCTATGCCCTGATCATCGCAACGCCACTGCTGTTGCTGGTCGGCGTCCTGCTCTACCGTTCGGTGAACCTGGAGAGCGAACGGGTCAGCCAGCGCCTCGAGCAGGTTCTGGAGGCCCTGATCTCCGACATCGATCGCGACACCGATCGCCGGGTCACCATCCTCGAGACCCTGTCGACCTCGACCTTCCTGGCGACGGAGAACTGGCCTGCTTTCTACGAGCAGGCGAAGGACAGCCTGCGCGGCAAGGCCTATCTGGTGTTGATCGACACCGAGGGCCGCCAGCTCATCAACACCTACGTCCCCTACGGCGCGGCGCCGGCGGTCACGGGCGATCCCGAGTCGCTGCAAAGGATGCGGCAGACTGCCCGCCCCGTGGTCTCCGATCTCTTCACAAGCCTGGTGGTGAGGCAGCCGGTTTACAACATCTCGATACCGGTCCGGCGCGGCGACGAGGTCCGCTTCATCATGAGCCTTGGCCTCCTGCCCGAGGATCTGCGTGCCCTGCTGCAGGGCCAGAGCCTGCCGGACGGTTGGTCGGCCGCCATCTGGGACAGCAAGGGCGTCATCATGGCGCGCCTGCGCGACCAGGCGCGGCTGGTGGGCACGGCGGTTCCGCCGCGGCTTGCCGAGCTGCCGCCGGGCAAGGTGGTGCGAACCCGCAATATCGACGGACACGAGGTTTTGGCTGTCGTCGGCCGCGGCCAGTGGTCCGACTGGACCATCGAAGTGGCCTTCGCGGCAGCGTTGGTCGACCAGCAGCTGAAGGACTCTCTCCTGTTCTGGGGCGCCACCCTCCTGTTGGTGGGCGGACTGGTCATCGGCCTCGCCTTCCTGTTCGGCCGCGGCCTCACCCGGCCGCTGGCCGCCGCAACGGCCGCGGCCGGCGCCTTGGGACGCGGCGAGCCGTTCCTCATCGGTAATTCGCGAGTCCGCGAGGTCAATGCCGTCAACGACGCGCTGCGGCGGGCCTCGCGCGACATCGAGGATGGGTCTGCGGCGTTGCGGCGGAGCGAGGCGCAGCTGCGTACTGCGGCTGAGGCAGCGCAGTTCGGCGTGCACGAATACGATGTCGCCCGCAATCGCACGCTGCGCTCGCCGCAATTTCTGAAGATCCTCGGAGCGGGCGAGGGCGATGCTGCGGCGAGCTTCGAGGCGGGCCTCGACTTCGTCCATCCCGACGACCGCGAGGCGACGCGGCAGCGCAAGCAGCAGATCCTGAGCGGAGCGGAAGGCCAGTACCAGATCGAGTACCGCATCCGTCGCCGTGACGGGCAGGTGCGCTGGGTGATGGATCGCGGCCAGGTGATCGCCGACGGCGACGGCAAACCCGCACGCGTCGTCGGCGTCGTGCTCGACATCACCGACATCAAGGAGGCCGAGCAGCGCCAGCACCTCCTGTTCGACGAGCTGAACCACCGCGTGAAGAACACGCTGTCGATCGTGCAGGCGCTCGCCCAGCAGACCCTGCGCAGCCGGCCCGATCCGGCCGATTTCACCCGCGCCTTTGCCGACCGGCTGGGCTCGCTGGCGCGGGCGCACAGCCTTCTCACCCACGATTCCTGGCGCGGCGCGCCGCTGCGCGACATCGTGGCGACCGCGCTCGCCGCCTTCCTCGACGAAGGCCGGCCGATCGAGATCGACGGCGATGCGGTGATGGTGCCGGCCAGCACCACCATCACGCTCAGCCTGATGCTGCATGAGCTTGCCACCAACGCGGCAAAGTATGGCGCCCTGTCGGTCGCCGAGGGACGGCTGTCGATCCGCTGGACGACCCGCGAGGCTGGCGCGAGCACCGCCGTCGATCTGTCCTGGCGAGAGGAAAACGGGCCGCCCGTGTCGCCGCCCAAGAGCCGCGGCTTCGGCTCGCGTCTGCTCACCGGCAGCGCCCAGCAGCTCGGCGCCGAGCTCGAGCTCGACTACGCCGCG
>DATGZZ010000129.1:0-2016 GCA_035296945.1 Reyranella sp. | reverse complement strand
GGGCTTCTCGCGGCGCGCTGTCTCTTCCATCTGCTCGTAGTCGATCAGGTGGCTGTCGGGCTTCACGCCGTAGGACACGACCTTGAACCACTTGCCCGACTGGTTGGCGGGCGAGCCGTGCGTGAGATGGCCGCCCTGGTCGAGCGCCATGCCCATGAACTTGTCGCCCGGCTGCAAGAGCGCCATGAACACGGCTTGGTTGGCCTGCGCACCGGAGTGCGGCTGGACATTGGCGAAGCTGCAGTTGAACAGCTTGCAGGCGCGATCGATGGCGAGCTGCTCGGCCTTGTCGACCTCCTCGCAGCCGCCGTAGTAGCGCCGGCCGGGATAGCCCTCGGCATACTTGTTGGTCAGCACCGAGCCCGCGGCCTCGAGCACAGCACGCGAGACGATGTTCTCCGAGGCGATCAATTCGATCTGCTCGCGCTGGCGGTGCAGCTCGCCCTTGACGGCCGCATTGATCGCCGGATCGGCCTCGGCGAGGCTGCGCGTGAACATCGGCAGCGGCGTCTCGGTCGTCGTGGCAGCGGCTTGACTCATGTCGTGCAACCCTTTGAAAGCTTGGCGACTCGGTTGGCATGCCGGCCGCCTTCGAACTCAGTACCGAGAAAGACTCTTAGCGCCTCGCGGGCGGTCTCGGTTCCGATTAAACGCTGGCCGAAAGCCACGACGTTGGCGTCATTGTGCATACGCGACAGCCGGGCGGAGGTGACGTCATGGACAAGGGCCGCCCGCACCTTGGGGTTGCGATTGGCGGCCATCGAGATGCCGATGCCGGTGCCGCAGACCAGCACGCCGCGCTCGGCCTTACCCGAGGCCACGGCATCGGCCATGGCTATGCCGAAGTCGGGATAATCGACCGACTGGGTGGAGTTGGTGCCGAGGTCCAACACCTCGAGACCCGCCTCCTGCAGGTCGCGCTTGAGAATCTCTTTCAGGTCGAAGCCGGCATGATCCGACGCGACCGCGATGGCGCCCCCCGGCATGTCGACGATCGATCCCCTCTAGCAGTTGAGCCCCCGGATACCATATCCGGGGCCGCGGTGTCACGGTCCCCCAAAATCGTGGAAAGTGGCCTACAAGACGTTGAATCGCCTCAGGAAATGCGTCGACCCAGGACGACGATGCCGGCAGCGACGGCTTGAAGCACCGCGCCGGCAAGGAATACCTCGACATAAGCGCCGCTGACATCGCGCAATGCGCCGAAGACGGCGGGGGCGAAGGCAAAGACAGCTTGGTTGATGGCCGTGATCAGGGCCACCACCGTCCCGACGTCGGCCGGTCGGAACTCGCGCTGAGCGATCAGCGGCGGCAACGAGGTGAGATTGCCCACACCCAGGCCGAACAGCACGCAACCCAGCGCCAATGGCGCCATCCCTTCGCCGAACGCCAGCAGCAGCGTACCGGCCGCCTGCACGAGGAGATTTGCCGCCGCCGCCAGCCGACGCTCATGCCCACCCAACAGCCAGCCCATCGCGCTGCGGCCCAGCACGGCGCAGAGCGTGGCGAGGCTGATCGCCAGGGCTGCGATCGTCGTTCCGAACGCTGGTTCGAGCCTTGCGATCAGATGGGCGAACAGGCCGATCTGCACGAACAGGCCGAGCGCAAAGGCCGCCGACATCGTCAGGAAGCGCCATTGGCCGACCAGTACGCGACGCGGCAGCGGCGGCGCGGCCTTTGCTGCGCTTCCGGGCCCCGTGCGTCGCAGGACGAGCCAAGCCAATGGGCAGATCACGACGACCGTGGCGAGGGCAATCGCTAAGCCGGCCGCCGTGAGCCCAACGTGGGCGATCAGTGTCGTCCATAGCGGCGTGAACAACAGGCCGCCGATGCTGGCGCCGTTGAATGCCGTGCTGATGGCCTTCGGCCGGTCGCGCTCGAACCAGGGTGCGACGATCAGATTGAGCGCCGCGCCACTCATCGCCGACCAACCGACGCCACTCAGCAGCAACGCCGGCACGAGCAGCCAGATCTGCGGCGCGCTGGTCCAGGCAACGGCACCGGCCGCCGCGCAAA